>CAYOHU010000283.1:1104-1538 GCA_964403845.1 uncultured Acetatifactor sp. | reverse complement strand
TACCTGACCGGTCAAATCATTACAATAGACGGCGGATGGTGTTAACCCTCCGCCGTTTGTTTCCGGCCAGATATCAAAGTCTGCTGACGGAATCTTAATTTCCGGATAATACTCCTTCACAAACTCATGCAAATCTAATATATGCTTTTGCCCTATCAAACCACAGGGGGACCTTCCGTCCGGTGACAATAGTCCGGCTATTTTCAGCATGTGATTCGCCATAATGCGATGAAATCCACCCACAGGGTAAGAGAAGTCCGTGGCTTTGTTGCGCCACCCTACTATTCGTCATTTCAGCCTATTCAGTAGGGAACTATCTTGTCACCTTACCCTACTATTTCATCACTTCGCCCTGTTTAGTAGGGAACTATCTTGTCACCTTACCCTACTATTTCATCACTTCACCCTGTTTAGTAGGGAAATATCTTGTCACC
>CAYOHU010000283.1:0-1004 GCA_964403845.1 uncultured Acetatifactor sp. | reverse complement strand
TTACCCTACTATTTCATCACTTCGCCCTGTTTAGTAGGAATATACCTTGTCACCTTACCCTACTATTTCATCACTTCGCCCTGTTTAGTAGGAATATACCTTGTCACCTCACCCTACTATTTCGTCATTTCAGCCTATTCAGTAGGGAATTCTTTGTGGATCTCATGTTTCATCCAAGTTTACCAAAACTTCCGAATCTATTGGATTTTGTTCAAAAAAGAAAATCTACATGCGTCCCTTCTCCCTCCGGAGGTTTACGAAAATTTGAATTTACAATCCCTGAAACCGCTCCGCCGCGGCTAAATCTTTATAGCCATAGAGATGTACACTATGCTCCATAATTTCATAAGCAAGATTCTTATTTTCTCCGGCATGCTCCACCACATATCTGCCGTAGAGCTCCAGCATCTTGTCGGAGTAAGTGCTGATTTCTCCCCGAAGATAGGTTTCATAGGAGGTATTGTACAGGTTGTCCTCTGCACTCCTCACACTTCTGGCATTGTCCGCCAGACAGGGATACTCCGCAGTAAACTCCTCCATCCATGCTACCTGCACCTGTACAATCTGTTCGATAATTGCTTTCTTCTCCTCTGTGAGCACAGGGAAATGTTCTTTGATCCGCTCGTATTCCTCCGGTGCAGTACTCTCCATCATACGACCATACTTCTCCGTGATCAGATTGTGCCCTTTCCGGTATTCCCTTTGGAAATCATACAGATACTGCAACAGCATGGTGCGGTTCCAGGTCAGATACTGGCTTTTTCTCATAATGGAAAAGGTTGCCCAATCATTCTGGCAGGAGGCGCGACCGCCCACATTCCGCACTTTATCAAAGGCTTCAAATTCCAGCTCTGCAATCTGCTCCACCAATTCCTCATCCGTCTTTGCTGACAGCAGGGACTTCTGCAGCAATTCCTCTGTGTGCGCATCCAGATAGGTATCGGAGTCACTGATGAGATTGGCTTCGTATAATTCCTTTGTCAAAAACTGTGCCACTTGCTCTA
>CAYOHU010000282.1:0-1559 GCA_964403845.1 uncultured Acetatifactor sp. | reverse complement strand
CACCGGTCCTGCTATCGTAAAAATCTTACAACCGATACCAAATACCTGACCTTCCTTTTGGAACTCGATTGCAGGAGCCGCCACTGAATTGGCAAAGCCCGTAATCGGTACCAGCGCACCTGCCCCACCCCACTTTACAATACGGGGATAGATATTCAGTCCTGTCAGAATAACAGATGACAGTATCAGAATAATCGAACACCAGCTGCCTGCCGTCTGCCCGTCCAATCCCAGAGTATTCATTGCATAGTTCCGGATGAACTGACCAATCACACAAATCACACCACCTGTAAAAAATGCTTTCACCATCTGTAAGCCCAGATTATGAGTCGGAGTCACCTCCTTTACATACTTCTGATATTCCTGCTTTTTCTGCTCGTCCATATCTGCCTTCCTTTCGTGGTTTCTTCCATGGATTCAGTATATGGATTCCGGACAAAAATATGTAATCAGGCCAGCAGTTTTTCAAATTCTGTTGCAATCAGAGGCTTTGAGAAATAATAGCCCTGAATATCATTGCATTTTACTTTTCTTAAGAATTCCACCTGTTCCTTCGTCTCCACGCCCTCAGCCGTAACGTACAGACCCAGGTTCTGCCCCAGTCTGATGATATAATGAAGTAATTTTTCTCCGTTCGCATCACCTATATAATCGATCAGGCTCTTATCCAGCTTCATGGTGTCAAAGTGCATCATATTTAACGAAGACAGGGAAGAATAACCGCTTCCGAAATCATCCAGCAGCATTTCAAACCCTGCTGTATGAAATTCTTCAATCAATGTGGATATTTCGGCATTATCAATCGTGGCACTTTCCGTAATCTCCAATTGCAAATATTTGGTATCTATTTTGTTCTCACAGGAAATCCCCCTGTACTTGTCCACAACATCAGAATAATACAGGCTGATACGGGAAATATTGACCGACACCGGCAAAATCTTCTTTCCCTGCAGCTCCCACCGCTTCTGTTGTGCACAGACCGTCCGGAATACATATTCATCCAGACGTGATATCATTCCGTTTTTTTCAAAAACAGGGATGAACTTAATCGGCGGCAGCAAGGTACCGTCTGCTTTCCGCCATCTTACCAGCGCTTCTGCACCAACGACACTACCATTTTCAGCATCATATTTCGGCTGATACCAGATTTCAAACTGATTTTCGGTAATAGCCTGTTCAAATCCGTCTTCTATGCTGCGTCTCTCCAATACCTGATCATAATCTATTTCATCATAAAAGGCATAGTTGTGGTCTCTCCGTCCCTTCACAAGATGCTTTGCCTGAACGGCTTTTCCGTAATCATTCTCCACCGGCTCCTGATTAAACGTTTCATGGATACCGAATATGGGAACGATACGAGGGGTATTCAGGGTTTCCGAAATCTTCTCCATATCCTTATGCATCTGCTCCAGACGCATCTGCACGCTCTGCTTATCATCCTCCGTCAGGAACATAATGAATCTGTCCGCATAAATACGTGCTGCCAGCTCCCCCTCATGTACGCTCCTATGTATCACACCCCACACATGAAGAAGCACTCTGTCACCGGTGTTCACACC
>CAYOHU010000281.1:0-1596 GCA_964403845.1 uncultured Acetatifactor sp. | reverse complement strand
ATGGGATACACAAAACAAAAATACAAAACACAAAACAAAAATACAAAACACAAAAAAAATACAAAACACAATTAGAATTCAGATAGAAAATAACTTCAGACAAAATAAGGATATCAAAATAAGGATATCAAAATAAGGATATCAGAATAAGGAAATCAGGATTATGGAAAAACAACCCATCACAACCTTCGAGGAGGCTGTAGAGTATCTCTACAAGGTTCCCCGGTTTACCACGAAAAACAGTCCGGAGGATACGAGGGCATATCTTCGCAAGCTGGGAAATCCGGAACAGAATATGAAAATTATCCATGTGGCAGGCACAAACGGCAAGGGCTCCGTCTGTGCCTACATGCGTTGTATTTTGGAGGAGGCAGGATACACTACGGCGGTGTTTACCTCCCCCCATCTGGTAGACATCAGGGAGCGTTTCCTGATCAAAGGACAGATGGTGGGCAAGGAGGCATTTCTGGAGGCATTCCTAAGGGTGTACAATGGCTTGGAGTGGACGGCGTTGGAACAGGAGAAGGCTGACAGGCAGGAGAAGGCTGACAGGCAGGAGAAGGCTGACAGGCAGGAGAAGGCTGACACAGCATATCGCCCCACCTTCTTTGAGTACCTGTTCTTTATGGCAATGCTGCTCTTTGAGGCTGCTGACGTGGATTTTGTGATTTTAGAGACAGGATTGGGAGGCAGGCTGGATGCCACCAATTCTGTGAGTAGGAAGGAGCTTAGCGTGATTACGCGCATCGGGCTGGATCATGTGGAATATTTAGGGAATACTGAAGAAGCAATCGCAGGTGAGAAGGCGGGTATTATGCAGATCGGTGCACCGGTTGTCTTCACAGATACGTCCGAAGCTGTATCCGGAGTATTCCGCGATAGGGCGGAGGAATTAGGCATTCCGGCGTATTCTGTGTCGAGAAATGACTATGCTTTCTTGAATTTTCAGAATAAAACCATTGATTTTTCCGTTCATACTCGGTATTATGGTTATGTTAGGCTTAGCTTGAGTACGCTTGCCAGATATCAGATGGAAAATGCCGCTTTGGCGGTGCGTGCCATTGAGGTATTGGACAAGGGGAAGAGCGTATCCGAACAACATATTGTTCAGGGAGTAAGGAAATGCTTTTGGCAGGGACGTATGGAGGAGCTTCTTCCGGATGTGTTTGTGGACGGAGCACACAATGAGGACGGAATCAGAGCATTTCTGGAAACGGTGAAGGCGGATGAATGTACGGGACGTAGGCTGCTTTTATTCGGTGTCGTGCAGGATAAGGATTTCGGGCATATGATTGAGGAACTGTTGGATTCCGGGCTTTTTGAACGGATGGCTGTGACTCATTTGCATACGAAAAGGTCGGCGTCGCTGGAAAGTCTAAGGGATATTTTTGAACACAGGAATAAAAAAACGGATGTTTGTGTATATACTTGGCATGACAGTGTTGATACAGCACTCGGAGAGCTGCTTGAGGAGCAGAAGCCGGGAGACCGCATATATATCGCGGGCAGCCTGTATCTGGTAGGTGAGATAAAGGAGTCGTTAGACCATGATCAATTTTGAAGAGGAACTGAAGAAATTTCATCCCAGCCTTGAGG
>CAYOHU010000280.1:0-1600 GCA_964403845.1 uncultured Acetatifactor sp. | reverse complement strand
GTTTTTAGAGAGTAAGGATGCGGAGGAACAGTTTGTATTATCGGAGCTTACAGAGTATGTACAGGGACAATATCAGGAGGAACCGGTAGACTGGACAATATATCGCTATCGCCGTCATCTGATAAAGGTGATGAAGTATTGCGAGGCTGTTGGAATTTTGAATGTGGATGATGGTAATGAAGAAGGCTTTGCGAAGGATGAAAGCAGCGAAGTATTGTATGAGAACACAGGTGTTTCACGCTTTTTCATGCGTAATTTCACGCAAAATATCATGGATTATACGGATTACAGGGATTTTTTAAAGGATGAATGGATTGATGTAAATGAGGAACGTGGAATTGTGAGAAGGCAGAGAGTGTATCGAAGCCTGCTAATGACCATGGGTATCTATCGAAACGAGGATAATGAAGAAGATTTCGCATATATGAGAAATTATCGTAATATGCTGCAGGGAGAATTGGAGGAGTTATTTCCCTGCGAGCTACAGGTGTTCCGTAACAGCGCGTATTTGATTCTGGGCGAAAGCTGTCGTATGGGACGATGTATTCCGGAAGAGAATACCTTGTCTGATATTGTGCTTTTATGCGGACAATTGGTCAGGGAAAAGGTTGATGCGGGTGTATATGAGCTTCTGAATGATGAAACGGTACAGATATCGGGGGAGATGTTCAGAGGGCTGATTGAAGAGTGTAAGGAGCGGTTTGGAAAGGGCTTTATTAAGACATACAGGGAAATGGTAACGGAGGAATTCTATCAGGAAATTTCCGCCTATTTGAAGAATCTGGAGCTTGTACAGGAGCATATGGGAAACGTCCTGATACGTCCGGCTTTGGCAAGAGTGATAGGGAAGTATCCGGCAGATTTTGAATGATAAACAGATTTCCGGGTGAAGATGGCAGGAGGAAAAGCTAATGAGTAGTGAATGGCAATTAAATAGAATTGGTTTGTTGGATTTCTGGTATTATGATGAACAGGAATTTGAATTCGTAGATGGCAGGATGTTATTAAGAGGTGCTAACGGTTCCGGAAAATCTGTTACCATGCAAAGCTTTATCCCTTTGCTGTTGGATGGTAATATGCGTCCGGAAAGATTGGACCCCTTTGGCTCCCGGGCTCGAAAAATGGAGAATTATCTTCTGGAGGAGGGAGACGATAGGGAAGAGCGTACAGGTTATTTGTACATGGAACTGAAGAGAAATAACAGTGACACCTATACTACAATCGGAATAGGGATTCGTGCCAGAAAGAATAAAAAGCTGGACACCTGGTATTTCTGTGTGACAGATGGCAGGCGTGTGGGAAAAGATTTATTTTTGTATAAGGACCTGCAGAATCGCATTACATGTACCAAACAGGAATTGAAAAACAGACTTGGTGAGGGCGGACGTGTCATGGAGACACAGGGCGAGTATGCGCAATGTGTGAATCGTCTGTTGTTTGGCTTTGAGACGATGGAGGAGTATCTCGAAATGCTGGAGCTTTTGATCCAGCTTCGTACCCCGAAGCTGTCGAAGGATTTCAAACCCTCTGTCATTAATGAAATATTAAGCCGGTCGCTACAGACGCTTTCCGAGGATGATTTGCGTCCTATGTCAGAAGC
>CAYOHU010000279.1:0-1604 GCA_964403845.1 uncultured Acetatifactor sp. | reverse complement strand
GGGTAAAGTAATTGATGGTAATACTCTGAGTGATTATAGTAAAGAGGAACAGAAGAGACAGTTTTCTATCAGCTCATCTGTGATACCGATTGAGTGGGAAGGATATAAAATAAATGTTATAGATACACCGGGATATTTTGATTTTGTTGGTGAGGTAGAAGAGGCAGTAAGTGCAGCGGGTGCCGCAATTATCGTTGTAAACGGTAAGTCCGGGATTGAAGTGGGAACGCAGAAGGCATGGGAGCTCTGTGAGAAGTACAAATTACCCAGAATCATTTATGTGTCCAATATGGATGTTGATAATGCGTCTTTCCGTCAGGTTGTGGAGGATATGACTGACAGCTATGGTAAAAAGATGGCTCCCTTTAATCTGCCGATCCGCGAAAATGAGAAATTTGTAGGATATGTAAATGTAATTTCCGAAACCGGTAACCGTTGGCAGGGGAAAGATGTTGTAACATGCGATGTGCCTGATTACAATAAGGCGAATTTAAAGATTTTCAGGGATACACTAATGGAAGCAGTAGCAGAAACCAGCGAAGAATTTATGGAGAGATATTTTAGCGGTGAGAGTTTTTCGGAGTCTGAAATCAGAGCTGCTCTTCGTATCAATGTGTGTGATGGCAGTATTGTTCCCATGACCATGGGTTCAAATACTCTGTGCCAAGGGGTTTATACCTTACTTGATGATATCATTAAATATCTGCCCAGTCCCGAAAATCGTGAGGTTGCAGGCATCAATATGAAGACGAATGAGATTTATCACGCAGATTATGATTTCTCAAAGGCAAAATCTGCATATATCTGGAAGACCATTGTAGATCCCTTCATTGGAAAGTATTCCTTGATCAAGGTGAATTCCGGTGTGCTTAAGACGGATGATTTGATTTACAATGTTGATCGGGATATAGAGGAGAAGGTTGGTAAGCTGTATGTGCTTCAGGGGAATAAACCGATTGAAGTCAGTGAGCTTCATGCAGGCGACATTGGTGCTTTGGCTAAGCTGACTGCTGCAAGAACCGGCAACAGCTTATCCACCAGAACTACTACTATTAAGTTCGGAAAATTTGAAATATCAACACCTTATACATACATGCGCTATAAACCCAAGAATAAGGCGGATGTTGATAAGATTTCTCAGGCCTTGCAGAAGATTACTCATGAGGATCTTACCGTTAAGGTTGTGAATGATTCTGAGAATAAACAGCTTCTGTTATACGGAATGGGTGACCAGCATCTGGAGATTATTGTGAGCAGATTGCTTAATGAATATAAGGTTGAGGTTGAACTGACAAAGCCTAAGATTGCTTATAAGGAGACCATCAAAAAGACTTCTGATGTGGAATATAAGTACAAGAAGCAGTCCGGCGGACATGGTCAGTACGGTCACGTAAAGATGCGTTTCTCACCGGCATCAGATCCTGAGGTTCAATATGAATTTGAACAGGAGGTAGTAGGTGGTGCAGTTCCCAAAAACTTCTTTCCGGCAGTGGAAAAGGGAATTCAGGAATCCGTGGTGAAGGGACCTTTGGCAGCGTATCCTGTGGTAGGAGTGAAGGCAGTTTTATACGATGGTTCATACCATCCGGTAGACTCCTCTGAGA
>CAYOHU010000278.1:0-1605 GCA_964403845.1 uncultured Acetatifactor sp. | reverse complement strand
GGGCAGATATATGAATCTGCATCAGGAAGATGCGCGGATTATTGACACTAATGAACTGGTGGCAAAGCGGATAGAAGAATTGTCTGTAAAGATGCAGCTGGCAGAGAACAGTGGCTTTGTAACAGGACTGGATGCTCAGGTGGTGGAAGTGGAAGCTTCTTTGGAGGATTCAGAAGGTACGGAGACAACCCGGAGTAATATCATCAAGGCTGATCAAGATGCCCAGAAGCTTCTGGCGCAGGCAAAGCAGGAAGCCGATGCGATACTGGCAACAGCGAAAGCAGAAGCAGAACGCTTGCAAAATGAGGCTAAGGAGAGCGTGCTTAAAGAACGTGATATTATTCTGAAAGAAGCAAGACAGCACGGTTATGCAGAGGGCAGGGAGAAGGCCAAGCAAGAAGCGGAACAGCTTCAGAAACAGCTGAAAGAGAAAGAAAAACAGCTGGAGGCAGAATACAGCACATATGTTGAGGAACTGGAGCCTCAGTTTGTGGATACCATCACGGGAATCTACGAACATATTTTTCATGTGGAACTGAATTCCTATCGGGAAATTCTGACATATCTGATATCCACTACAATGCGTAAGATTGAAGGAAATCGTAATTTCATCATTCATGTTTCCAAGGAAGATTATCCTTATGTCAGTATGCAGAAGAAGCAGATTGCTGCGGGAGCCACTGCATCAAACAGCTCTGTGGAGGTGGTAGAGGATTTGACACTTGGAAAGAATGAGTGCCTGGTGGAGACAGAGGGCGGAATTTTTGATTGCGGTCTGGGTACACAGCTGAAGGAGCTGGGACAGAAGATAAGGCTGCTTTCATACGAGAAAGAAAAAAGATAACGGGTGATAATTTGGTACGTCCTAATATAGATTTCAAAAAGTATAGTAAATTATCGGAAAAGGCATTTTTCCGAAAGATGGGGAAGGTTGTCAATGTAGTGGGTCTCACCATTGAGTCCGCAGGACCGGATGCAAAGCTGGGAGATATCTGTAATATTTATCCGGATTCTGAGGAAGCGATAAATGCTATTCCGGCAGAGGTTGTAGGATTTAAGGATAAAAAGACTCTGCTTATGCCATATGAGGCTGTGGATGGCATTGGTCTTGGTTGCATTGTGGAAAATACAGGTTCTCCGTTGCTGGTAACAGTAAGCAACGCATTGCTTGGAAAAACATTGGATGGACTGGGACGCCCTGTAGATGGGGAAGAGATTGTAGGTGAAAGCTATCCAGTGGAGGCGACAGCACCGGATCCAATGAGCAGGGCAATTATCGATGAGGTACTTCCGCTGGGAGTAAAAGCGGTGGATGGTTTGATTACGGTAGGAAAAGGGCAAAGAATAGGAATCTTTGCCGGCTCAGGTGTAGGTAAGTCTACGCTGATGGGTATGTTTGCCAGAAATACGAAGGCTGATATCAATGTCATTGCATTGATTGGTGAGCGTGGCAGAGAGGTAAGAGAATTTATCGAACGCGATTTGGGCGAAGAGGGTATGAAGCGCTCCGTGGTAGTGGTTGCAACCTCTGACCGACCGGCTCTTGAACGTAACAAGGCTGCAAAGACAGCTACCGCAATTGCGGAATATTTCAGGGATCAGGGA
>CAYOHU010000277.1:0-1613 GCA_964403845.1 uncultured Acetatifactor sp. | reverse complement strand
ACACACCCATGTCACGAATCTGACGGGCAATTACAGTATTTTCTGTGCTACCAAGGTCGAGAATTACTATCATGTCCTGTTTCATTTTCTTTTCTCCTCTTTATTCCTCATAGAGTTCCTGTCATTACAATAAACCTACTTAATAATGATCTTTATGATTCTATTACATTCAAATTTTCATCCGGAATTTGGCGTTATTATTCTTATTTTACAACACGCTTGCAAATGCTTTGTCCAAATCAGCAATAATGTCCTCAATATTTTCCAGACCTACGGAAAAACGAACCATACCGCCGTCAATACCTGCTGCCGCCAGCTGCTCATCAGTAAGCTGTCTGTGGGTCTCACTTGCAGGGTGAAGCACGCAGGTTCTGATATCAGCTACATGTACCTCATTGGAAGCCAGGCTAAGATTATCCATAAACTTGGCAGCCGCTTCTCTTCCTCCCTTGATATTGAAGGAAATTACACCACTGCAGCCCTTCAGATATTTCTGAGCAAGCTCATAGCCCTCATCACCCTCCAGACCGGGGTATCTCACAGATTCTACCGCCGGGGAAGCCTGCAGATATTTTGCAACCGTCAGCGCATTCTCGCAATACTGCTTCATACGTACCGGCAGTGTCTCCAGACCTAAGTTAAGCAGGAATGCGGAATGTGCCGCAGGATACACACCAAAGTCTCTCATAAGCTGCATTCTCGCTTTGATGATGTATGCCATTTTTCCATAGCTCTCGGTATAGGAAATTCCGTGATAGGATTCATCAGGCTCAGTAAGCTCAGGGAACTTTCCGTTGGTCCAGTCGAACTTACCGCTGTCCACAATCACGCCACCAACCTGCAGTGCGTGTCCATCCATATACTTGGAGGTGGAGTGAATTACGATATCTGCGCCAAACTCAATGGGCTTACATAGAATCGGGGTGGCAAATGTATTATCAACAATCAAAGGCACACCCATCTCGTGCGCAATATTTGCAAACCTCTCAATATCAAATACAGTTAATGCAGGGTTGGCAATGGTCTCGCCAAATACCAGCTTCGTATTGGGCTTGAATGCTGCCTTGATTTCTTCATCGGAAGAATTCTTATCTACAAAGATACACTCAATTCCCAGCTTCTTAAAGGTAAAGGAAAACAGATTGATGGTTCCGCCGTAAATCTCAGCAGTACTGATAATACTGTCACCTGCCTTACAGATATTCAGTACAGACAGGAGAGAAGCCGCCTGTCCGGAAGTGGTACACATAGCGCCTACTCCGCCCTCCAATGCTGCGATCTTATCCTCCACAGCCATAACGGTAGGATTACCGAAACGTGAATAACACAGTCCCTTGGTAGGATCATCAAAAATCGCTGCCACCTCAGCCGCTGAGTCATAAACATAGGTAGTACTCTGCACAATGGGCAGAACTCTGGGTTCTCCATTCTTTGGAGTATAACCCGCATGCAAGCATTTCGTTTCGTCTCTCATTTTCTATTCCTCCCTGTACTAACGTTCAATTTCCGTCACTATTCAGCACCCCATTCGCAAAAAAGTGCTTTCAGCACTTTCCTTTTGCTCATGTGGTTACTTCGCTATATAATCATTTGTTTATTCTATACCTTTCCAC
>CAYOHU010000276.1:0-1629 GCA_964403845.1 uncultured Acetatifactor sp. | reverse complement strand
ATAAAAATCTATGGCACCATACATAACACCGTGATCTGTAATCGCTGCACTATCCATTCCCAGTTCTTTCACACGATGAACATATTCTTTTATTTTATTGGAACCGTCCAAAAGGGAATATTCCGTGTGGACGTGAAGATGTGCAAATGCCATGTGAGTGTACTCCTTTGTATCTGAAACGAATCCGTTTTTCTAACACTCATTATACGTTATGACAGGATTCCCGTGCAAGTGTTATTGCACAGGAAAAGCTGCCAAATAAATATTGCCAAAAGGCAAATGTGGGAAGCATCCCACGGATGCCCCCCACACTACTTTTTACATTTCTATTTTTCGTCGACCCATTTACGGCTTATACATAAGCCTTCAACAGCTCGACCTTATCGGTCTTCTCCCAAGGAAGGTCGATATCGGTACGTCCGAAATGACCGTAAGCTGCGGTCTGTCCGTAGATGGGACGACGCAGGTCGAGCATCTTGATGATTCCTGCAGGTCTTAAATCAAAATTCTCGCGAATTATCTCTACCAGCTTCTCATCGCTGAGCCTGCCGGTGCCAAAGGTATCCACCATGACAGAGGTAGGATGTGCTACACCGATTGCATAGGAAAGCTGAATCTCACATTTCTCAGCCAGACCTGCTGCCACGATATTTTTAGCAACATAACGGGCTGCATAGGCAGCACTTCTGTCCACCTTGGTACAGTCCTTACCGGAGAACGCACCGCCGCCGTGGCGTGCATATCCGCCGTAGGTATCTACAATGATTTTACGTCCGGTCAGACCACTGTCACCATTGGGTCCGCCGATTACAAAACGTCCGGTAGGATTGATATAAAATTTGGTTTCCGCATCAATCATGTCCTGCGGAAGCACTTCATCAAATACATATTTCTTGATATCTGCATGAATCTGTTCCTGTGTCACCTTCTCGTCATGCTGAGTGGAAAGAACCACCGCCTCCAGACGGAAGGGCTTACCGTTCTCATCATACTCCACGGACACCTGGCTCTTGCCGTCGGGTCTCAGATAAGAGAGTGTGCCGTCCTTGCGAACCTTAGTAAGCTGTCTGGTCAGCTTATGTGCCAAAGAAATAGGATAGGGCATCAGCTCCTCGGTCTCGTTGGAGGCATATCCGAACATCATGCCCTGATCTCCGGCACCAATCGCATCGAGCTGCTCATCGCTCATCTCGCCCTCTTTTGCTTCCAATGCTTTGTCAACGCCCATTGCGATATCAGTAGACTGCTTGTCCAAAGATACCATAACAGCACAGGTATTGCCGTCAAAGCCTTTCTCAGACGAATCATATCCGATATCTGTCACAGTTTTTCGCACAATTGCAGGAATATCAATATTTGCCTTAGTGGTAATCTCACCCATTACCAATACAAAGCCGGTATTGGTACAGGTTTCACAGGCAACCCGGCTGAAGGGATCCTGAGCCATCAGGGCGTCAAGCACTGCATCTGAAATGGCATCACAGATTTTGTCAGGATGGCCTTCCGTTACTGATTCTGATGTAAATAAACGTTTCTCCATTTTGTCCTCCGTTTCTCCCCGTTGGGGATATATGTGGTTAACTGTATCTTAGACTAAGCAGACTCGAAACGACTTCGTCGTTCCTCGTT
>CAYOHU010000275.1:0-1644 GCA_964403845.1 uncultured Acetatifactor sp. | reverse complement strand
GGTGGATACCATGAAGCGGAAGCAGTTTGTAAAGGGAATCGAGCAGATTGCGCAGGAAGGTGCCATTCAGATATTCCAGGAGTACAATACCGGTCTGGAGGAGATTATTGTGGGAGTAGTAGGTGTCCTGCAGTTTGATGTCCTGAAATACAGACTGGAGAACGAATATAATGTGGAAATCCGATTGGAGAATCTGCCATATGAGCATATTCGCTGGATAGAGAACAAGGATGAGATTAATCTGGATAAAATAATCGGAACCTCCGATATGAAAAAGGTGAAGGATATGAAGGGAAATCCATTGCTGCTCTTTGTAAATTCCTGGAGCGTGGGCATGACCCTGGATCGCAATAAGGGACTGGTTTTGAGTGAGTTCAGCAGAAATTAATCCGGAGGATATGCATGAATAAACGAGCGTCCGTAATGCTTTACAGCGTGCTTTGTATGGTGATACTGTGTTCCTTGTGCGGATGTGCAGATACTGAGATATTGCAGGAACGTCTGCAGACTACCGCGCTGAAAACAGATTTGATACAGGAGACTGAAGAAGCAAACGAGGAAAACGAACAGGGAACCTGCTTTGCGTATCACAGCTTAGGAGAAGCGGAACAAATCTGGTATCAGAATATAGCAGATAGTCTGGAAGATATGCAGCAGGAGATACGGCTGGACAAGTCAGGGTTTGGTCAGGGTCTGGACGAAACGGATATCGACAGGATATTTCAGTGTGTCTTGATGGATCATCCGGAGCTGTTCTATGTGGAGGGATATACCTACACGAAATATAACCGCGGAGAAAGGCTTGTCGCAATTGAGTTTTCGGGTACCTTTAGCATGAATCGTGAGCAGGTTCTTGCCAGAAGGGCAGAGATAGACCGGAAAACGCAGGAGTTACTTGCGGGTGCAGCAGGTCTGACGGATGACTATGATAAGGTGAAATATGTATATGAGACGTTGATCCGCAATACGGAATACGATTTGAATGCACCTGATAATCAGAATATTTATTCCGTTTTTGTGAATGGAAGGTCTGTTTGTCAAGGCTATGCAAAGGCGGTCCAGTATTTGCTGGAACGGATGGGTGTGGAATGCACTCTGGTGCAGGGAACCGTGGATACGGGAGAAGGGCATGCATGGAATCTGGTGAAGGTGAACGGAAGCTACTATTATGTGGATGCAACCTGGGGGGATGCTTCCTATCTGCCGGAAGAAGACACATTAAGCAGCTATGTGCCGGAAATAAATTATGATTATCTATGCGTAAGCACGGAACAGCTTTTGCGTACCCATGTTTTGGAAAGCTATGTACCGATGCCCGAATGTGTGGATGAAAAGGATAATTATTATGTGAGGGAGGGAGCACTGTTTTCCTCCTATGACAGAGAAAAGATGAAGCTATTGTTTGAGAAGCTCGGAAATGAGGGAAAGACGAACGTTACGCTGAAATGCACGGATACGGTTTGCTTTCAACAGATCATGACAGCGCTCGTTGAGGAACAGGAGATTTTTGATTATCTGACGGAGGATAGCGATTCGATTACCTATACTCAAAATGAGAAGCAGTTATCAATGACTTTTTGGTTGACAAATGAATAGTGTTTATGGTATACTACGAATAGTATTTGTATTCAGGAGGAATCAAAA
>CAYOHU010000274.1:0-1656 GCA_964403845.1 uncultured Acetatifactor sp. | reverse complement strand
GAATCTTACCATCCTGAATATCATAGAAACGGTTGATCAGGTTGGTAATGGTAGTCTTACCCGCACCGGTGGAACCGACAAAGGCAATCTTCTGCCCCGGCTTGGCAAACATATCGACATTATGAAGCACCATCTTCTCATCAGTATAGCCAAAGTCCACATCATCGAATACAACCTCTCCCTGCAGCTCAACATAATCAACCGTTTGATCTGCCTGATGGATATGCTTCCATGCCCACATTCCGGTTCTCTCGGGACACTCCACAATCTGACCGTCAATCTTTTTCGCACGGACAAGAGTAACATATCCCTCATCCACCTCCGGCTCCTCATCCAGCAAATCAAAGATACGCTTTGCACCTGCCAGTGCCATTACGATACTGTTAAACTGCTGGCTGACCTGATTGATCGGATGTTAAAGCTCTTATTAAAGGTCAGAAAGCTTGCCAAGCCTCCCAACGTAAAGCCACCAAAGCCGCTGAGCGCCAGCATACCGCCCACCATGGCACAGAGCACATAACTGATATTCCCCAGCTGTGCATTAATTGGTCCTATCACGTTTGCAAACTTATTGGCATTATAGGCACTGTCAAACAGCGAATCATTCAGTTCTTTAAAATCAGAGAGACTTCTGTCCTCATGGCAGAATACCTTTACCACCTTCTGTCCTTCCATCATCTCTTCAATGTAACCGTTTACCTTACCCAGATCGGCCTGCTGCTTTGCAAAATATCTGCCGCTTCGTCCCATAACAAAGCCCGCCGATCTCATCATAACAGCCACCATTACCAAGGTCAGGATCGTCAGCGGAATACTCAGAGTTACCATACTGATAAACACTGTAACAACCGTAATCACACTGGATACAATCTGGGGAATACTCTGACTCACCATCTGTCGCAGTGTATCAATATCATTGGTATAAAGTGACATGATATCTCCATGGGTATGAGTATCAAAATACTTGATAGGCAGCTTTTCCATATGTGCAAACATATCGTCTCTGAGCTTCTTCTGCACGCCCTGCGTCACGTACAGCATCAGTCTGTTCTGAGCGAACACTGCCACAATACCACACAGATAAAATACTGCCACTCTGGCAATCGCATAAAGCAAATTCGTAAAATCAGGATTCTCCTTACCAATCATCGGCGTGATGAAATCATCAATCAGCGTCTGCTGGAACAAGGTTCCCTGTACCGTGGCAAGTACACTGATAATAATGCAGAGAAACACCAGTACAAAATGAATCCCGTACTGTTTCATCACATACTGCATCAAGCGTTTAAACACCTTTCCCGGATTTTCTATCCTAGGTCCCACCGCAATTCCTCTGCCGGGTCCTCTCATCGGTCCTTGTCCTGCCATTATGCCTCACCTCCGTTTTCATCAAAGTCACCACTGCCACCGGTCTGTGCCTCATAAACGTCACGATAAATCGCATTCTTCTGCACAAGCTCCTCATGGGTTCCCACTGCATCAATTCTGCCGTTATCCAGCACAATAATACGGTCTGCATCCTGAATACTGGAAATACGCTGTGCAATAATAATCTTCGTGGTACCGGGAATTTCAGTGGAAAACGCCTTACGGATTTTGGCATCCGTCGCTGTATCCACCGCACTGGTGCTGTCATCTAAAATCAAGACCTTAGGC
>CAYOHU010000273.1:0-1666 GCA_964403845.1 uncultured Acetatifactor sp. | reverse complement strand
GTGATACGCCGTTGGTAGAGGGTAAGGACAAAAAACCTCTGTCTGTGGCAGTGGAAGAGCTGAATCAGGGCAAGATTAAGATTTTAGGTGATGACGAATAAAACAGACTGTAGCTGGTGCCGTAAGCCCAGCTACATTTGATTTTAGCAGTCTGCTGATGGAAGGCAGCTTCCTTCGACTTCATATAGCTATAGAAAGGTTGTTTTATGAAAATTTTATTTGTTTCGCTGGGATGCGACAAGAATCTGGTGGACTCCGAGATGATGCTCGGAATGCTGGGAGAAAAAGGCTTTACTTTTACGGATGATGAGACAGAAGCAGATATTGTGGTAGTGAATACCTGCTGTTTTATCGGGGACGCCAAGGAAGAAAGTATTAATACGCTGCTGCAAATGGCTGAGCTCAGAGAGAGTGGTCAGCTGGTGGCGCTGATTGCTGCAGGTTGTCTGGCACAGAGATATCGAGAGGAGATTCAAAAGGAGATTCCCCAGGTGGATGCCATTGTGGGAACTACCGCGATTGAGGATATTGTGGCTGCTGTGGAAGAGGTGCTTGCGGGAAACAGTCAGAACCATTACAAGGATATCAATGAAAAGCCGGTAACCGAGAAAAAACGTGTAGTGACAACAGGGGGACATTTTGCGTACCTGAAAATTGCAGAGGGCTGTGATAAGCATTGTACTTACTGTATTATTCCAAAGGTACGCGGCAATTTTCGAAGTGTGCCCATGGAAAATTTGGTATCGGAGGCGGAACGGCTTGCTGATTCCGGTGTAAAGGAATTGATTTTGGTAGCGCAGGAGACCACTCTTTATGGTGTGGATTTGTACGGGGAGAAGAGTCTGCATAAGCTGCTTCATGCGCTGGCAAAGATTTCCGGAATTTACTGGATTCGTGTCTTGTACTGCTATCCGGAGGAGATTACCGATGAATTGATTGATGCAATTGCAACGGAGCCCAAGGTGTGCCACTATTTAGATATTCCCATTCAGCATGCAGCCGATTCGGTTTTGAAGCGTATGGGACGCAGAACCAATCAGAAAGAACTGCGTGCTATGATAGATAAGCTTCGTAGCAGAATTCCGGATATTTGTCTGCGGACTACTTTGATTAGTGGATTCCCCGGGGAAACTCAGGAAGACTTTGTTGAGTTGTACAATTTTGTGGACGAGATGGAATTTGACCGTTTGGGCGTATTCACATACTCTCAGGAGGAGGATACTGCCGCTGCACTGATGCCGGGTCAGGTGGAGGAAAGTGTGAAGGAAGCTCGCAGAGATGAGCTGATGGAGCTTCAGCAGGAAATCGCTTTTGAAAAGGCGGAGGACATGGTAGGGCGTGTACTTACTGTCATGATAGAGGGGAAGGTGGCGGACGAGGACGCTTATGTTGCCAGAACCTACAAGGATGCACCTAATGTGGATGGTTATCTGTTTGTAAATACGACTGCGAGCCTGATGACCGGAGATTTTGTCAAGGTGCAGGTTATCGGTTCAAACGAATATGATTTGATAGGAGAGATTTATCATGAGTAAAATGAATTTACCGAATAAGCTTACAATTTTCAGAGTGATATTGATTGTACCTTTTGTCTTGTTATTGTTGGGGGGGCATCAGAGATGGGACTGGTTTACCACGATTTTTGGTGGCATTATGGAATATGTGG
>CAYOHU010000272.1:0-1691 GCA_964403845.1 uncultured Acetatifactor sp. | reverse complement strand
ATATATTTTAGTAAATAATTGTTCTCATCATTATTTCCCATCAGGAGGATTATTCAATGACAAATTCAAATTTATTACTTACCAAATTGCAGAATCATGAGCTTGACTCTGTACTTGCAGAGATTTATGGAAACGAAGATGACGAGCTTTCCGCACAACGCACAAGATATCAGCACGCAATCACCAAATACAATGAATTATTTGGCGAGGGCGATATTGAAATATACAGTGCTCCCGGCAGAACTGAAATCTGCGGCAACCATACCGACCACCAAAACGGACACGTGCTCGCTGCCTCCATCAACCTTGATGTCATTGCCATTGTGGGAGCAAGTGATTCCTACACTGTGGATTTTGTATCAGAAGGCTATGACCCCATTCACTGTGATATTTCAAACCTCGACATTTGCGAAGCTGAAAAAGGTACCACCACTGCACTGATCAAAGGGGTAGTGAAAGGCATGCAAAATCACAGCTATAAAACCGGCGCATTCAAGGCATACGTTACAAGCGATGTGCTGAGCGGTTCCGGACTCTCGTCCTCCGCTGCTCTTGAGGCCATTCTCGGTACGATTCAGTCCGGTCTTTTCAACAATATGACCGTGTCCCCCGTAGACATTGCCATCATCGGTCAATATGCTGAAAACGTTTATTTTGGCAAGCCTTGCGGAATGATGGATCAGATTGCCTGCAGTGTCGGTGATTTCGCCCATATCGATTTCGGGACACCCGGTCAGCCTGTCGTAACCAAGATTAATTTTGACATTTTCTCGGAAGGCTATCGACTGTGCATTGTTGACACCAAGGGTTCTCATGCAAACCTCACTGACGATTATGCCGCTGTTCCCCGCGAAATGAAACAGGTGGCAAATTACTTTGGCAAGGAGTACTTAAGCGAAATCACCTTCGATACATTTATGGAAGGACTCCCGAAGCTTTACGGCTCTGTCGATGACCGCGCCGTTCTGAGAGCTTACCATTTCTTATCAGAAAACGAACGCGTTCAAAAGGCTGCAACGGCATTACAGGAAAACCAATTTCAGGATTTCCTTGCCATTATTCGGGAATCCGGTGATTCCTCCTACAAATTTTTGCAAAATGTCTATTCCAACAGATATTTTGAGCAGCAGCCGATACCGGTTGCCTTAGCTCTCAGTGAATACTATTTGCAGGATAATGGTGTATGCCGAATTCACGGTGGCGGCTTTGCAGGCACTATTCAGGTCTTCCTGAGAGAAGAATGCGTTGCAGGCTATAAAGCATTCATCGAAAATATTCTGGGCGAAGGCACCTGCCATGTGCTGAGAATCAGAAAACAGGGCGGCATTAAAGTACAATAAGCACATTCGTATATCCATGCCAATAATGAGACCGTCCGGAATCAGCACAATATCCCCAACGGCTCTGCTTAATTTCAGGAAAAGGAGACCTACCATGTCAGCTTCCCGTACACTTGACGAAAACATAAATAAGCTAGTTCAGTATGGTATAAATAATGCCTTAATTCCCGTATCTGAGCGAAACTATTCCACCAATCTCTTATTGGATATTTTCCAAAAAAATGATTATGCAGGCACTACTGCCGATTCCGAGGAACCGGTTCTTGAAGACATATTGGAAGCACTCTGCGATGAAGCATGCTATATGGGACTGATTGTAGACGGAATTACCTTCCGCGATCTCTTTGATAC
>CAYOHU010000271.1:0-1720 GCA_964403845.1 uncultured Acetatifactor sp. | reverse complement strand
GCTCATCATCACCAATCAGAAGACGCTTAGGATCTGTGGACAGAGTAGTCTTACCGGTTCCGGAAAGTCCAAAGAAAATTGCTGTATTCTCACCATTCATATCTGTGTTTGCAGAACAATGCATGGAAGCGATACCCTTCAAAGGCAGGTAATAATTCATCATAGAGAACATACCCTTTTTCATCTCGCCGCCATACCAGGTATTCAGGATAACCTGCTCCTTGCTGGTGATATTGAAAGCAACTGCTGTCTCAGAGTTAAGACCTAATTCTTTATAGTTCTCAACCTTAGCCTTGGATGCATTGTAAACAATGAAATCCGGCTCAAAGTTCTCAAGCTCAGCCTCTGTAGGCTGGATGAACATATTCTTGACAAAATGTGCCTGCCAAGCCACCTCAACGATAAAACGAACAGCCATTCTCGTATCAGCATTTGCACCACAAAACGCATCTACAACGAACAGTCTCTTATTAGAAAGCTCCTTCATTGCGATATCCTTAAGGGTAGCCCAAACAGCCTCTGACATAGGATGATTATCATTCTTATACTCATCGGTAGTCCACCATACGGTATCCTTAGAATTCTCATCCATAACAATGTACTTATCTTTAGGGGAACGGCCTGTGTAGATACCTGTCATAACATTAACGGCACCAAGCTCTGTCTCCTGACCTACTTCATAGCCTTCTAATCCGGCTTTTGTTTCTTCCTCAAATAACACCTCAAAGGAGGGATTGTACACAATCTCAGTACTGCCGGTAATACCATACTTTTCCAAATCAATCTTTGACATCTGCATTAAACCTCTTTCTTTCTTATTTTATGAATACGGGACTTTCATACCCATGTTAATTCACCTTTGATATTATACAAGATATATACGCTTCTCGTCAATATTTTCAAAAAAATCCTCGCGATTTTATAGGAATTTTATGAATTCCCCACCGTCTCCCTTTTTAACCACTCGCGCTCTTCCCGGTCCAGATAAGGCGATATTTTTTCATATACTTCTTTCTGATATAAATGTAAAAGCATCCTCTGCTCTTCCGTCATGTATCCTTCATCAATTCCCTCCCGGTCGATGGGCACCCAGGTCAAGGTGTCAAAGTGCATGAATTGTCCGTATGCGTTCTTAATATCCCTCTTTGCCACCATCACATTTTCAATGCGGATACCATGACTTCCCTCAATATAAATACCCGGTTCATTGGTGATGACCATACCTTCCTCCAAAACCGCTTCCGTCGCTCCTTCCGTAAATCGCCAACGCATACTCTGAGGTCCCTCGTGTACATTCAAAATATACCCCACTCCATGTCCGGTGCCATGATTAAAATCCAGTCCCGCATTCCAAAGGGGTTGTCTTGCCAGAATATCCAGATTCCGTCCGGTACAGCCGTATATCCATCGTGCTGCCGAAAGCTGAAGCATACCTGCCGCAACAAGAGTATAGTGCATTTTCATTTCATCGGAAACAGGTCCAAGAACAATGGTTCTGGTCACATCTGTGGTGCCGCCCACATATTGTCCGCCGGAATCCACCAAAAGCATTCCTTTCGGAGCAAGAGCTGTATCTGTCTCCTGTGTAGCTTCATAGTGGACAATGGCTCCGTTTTCCTGATAACCTGCTATAGTCGGAAAAGACAAGTCAAGAAATTCAGGAATCTGCCTTCGCAAGCCTTCCAGATAATCTGCCGCACGAAGCTCTGTAATTTCGATT
>CAYOHU010000270.1:0-1737 GCA_964403845.1 uncultured Acetatifactor sp. | reverse complement strand
TCTTGGTATGACAGTGCAGCTCCACCCTCTTATGAGGTGCACTGTCAACACGACTGGTAGTAAAGTCGGGGATTTTTTTTACGCCTGCTATGGAACCGATGGTGAGCTCATGATCAAATTTATCCATCATGCTGATGCCCTTAACCTTGATAAATGCGCCCGGCTTGATTCCTGCAGTAATCTCCTTCACCTGATCATTGTGGGCAAACATCTTAACGGTCATGGTATCAGTAAAATCTGTCATGTCAAAAATGATAATGGTCTTCTCATTCTTAATCTCGCGGGTATCCAAATTCAAAATTTTACCGCGAATGACCACCTCTCCCATCTCTCCGATCAGATCCTCTATCTTCATTGCCTCTTCTTCAAAATCTCTTCCGTAAAGCACATCCGGATTGTCAGAACGCTTCACGCTGCGGAAGGCATCTGTAGCATGTCTGCCTTCGCCTTTCTTAAACTCACCCTTTTTGTATTCTGTCCTTCCTCCAAAGCCCTTTGCAGCTGTACTCTTGGAAAATCCTGCTGCCTGTCCCGAGCCGGTCTGCGCAGCTGCATCCGTCAAGCCGCCTGCCTGTGACTCAGTGTCCTTCCCGACGGATGTCTCCGAGGTCTTCTCTCCTTTGACACGGCTATAGATTTCTGCGACCTTTGACTGAAGCTTCAGAGCCTCATCCTCCTGATATTTTCCTGTATGAGCCTCCTTATACCGTACCTGTATCCCCACAGAGAAACCACAGCGCTCCACTAAAATCTTCTCCAGAACTCTGACAAGCTCTTCTTCTTTGCTTCTGACAAGCACGGTGTCCTCCACCGTAAGAATCATTTTATTCACATCAGGATACTCTATTTCTGCTGTCCGAAAGGCATTATACTCAATATGACTGTATTCCTTCAGCTCAGCCAATATACTGTCCCTGTAGATATCCAGTAATTTCTCAGGAGTATACTGTACAGACAATTCGAAACGTTCATAAATCTTGACAATAATATTGGTGCTGGGGAAAAGCTGCTTTTTAATCTCCTCCTCCACCTCCCATATATCCTTTTTTTCGATTAATCTGGTACTGAACAGATAGATCCTCAGATAATCCTTTCGTCTGGTGGCTGATATTTTCTCAACCTCTGTCTGCTCGAATATATCCTTGATGGGATGATTTAATTTTAAAGATGGAAATACTTCAAAAAATGGTTTCATTGCCAATTATCCAACTCTTCCTTCAATGCATTCAGCAGCTGTTCCTCCGGTACCTTGCGGACAATCTCACCCTTCCTGATAAGAAGTCCTTCTCCAATGCCGCCCGCAACGCCAAGATCAGCTTCCTTCGCTTCTCCCGGTCCGTTCACGACACAGCCCATGACTGCCACTTTAATATCCAGTGGGTAATCCTCCACAAGCTTTTCTACCTTATTTGCCAGCCCGATCAAGTCAATCTGTGTTCTGCCGCAGGTAGGACAGGACACAACTTCAATCCCACCCTTGCGCAATCCCAAGGTACGCAGAATCAATCCGGCTGATTTGATCTCCTCCACAGGATCCCCCGTCAGAGATACCCGGATGGTATCGCCGATTCCTTGATTTAAAATCAGCCCCAATCCGATTGCCGATTTGATGTTGCCGCTCTGCAGGGTTCCCGACTCCGTGATTCCCACATGCAGAGGATATTCCGTTTTATCCGCCAGCATTTCATGTGCTTTCACACACATCAGTACATCGGAGGATTTGATACTGATTACCAG
>CAYOHU010000269.1:0-1758 GCA_964403845.1 uncultured Acetatifactor sp. | reverse complement strand
CATGTCGAATCCACATATCAACCTTCTTTTCCTCCAGATATCCGGCAAATTTCAGGATATTGGTATTGGGCTGCGCGGTCAGCTCCTTGTGCTTTTCGGGATCAATATGCTTGATATCCAGCATTACCAAATCGGTAAGCTCCATCAAGCGATCCATTTTTTTCATCAATGCCTCATTTTCCGGCTGAAAGGCGATGCCGGAGGTGTCGATACAGGTGTGAATCTTCTTTTTCTTTGCCAGTGTAAACAAATCAATCAGGAAATCCGGCTGCATCAGTGGCTCACCACCGGTTACGGTAATGCCTCCACCTTGATAAAAACCAATATTACGTTCGTACTGTGCCAGAATTTCTTCCGGTTCCATTAACGTACCCGCGTTCATTTCCCAGGTATCGGGGTTGTGACAATATGCACAACGCATGGGGCAGCCCTGTACAAATATTACAAAGCGCACGCCGGGACCATCAACGGTGCCGAAGGATTCTAATGAGTGAATTCTACCTTGCATATTTTCCTCTCTTCTGATACACGTCCTTTGACAGGCTCCCGGAACAGCGTTGGATGATATAACAAAACCTGCACTCCAAATGAGCGGAAAGCGTATAAACGTGTAAATAAGGAAGGGCTTCGGGATAATCATCCCAAAGCCCTCTTCTGTTATTCGGATATTCCTTTAGATTGCCTCATGGAAGGTACGGGAAATAACATCAGCCTGCTGTTCGGGAGTCAACTTGATGAAGTTAACTGCATATCCGGATACACGGATTGTAAGCTGAGGATAGTTCTCGGGATGCTGCTGAGCATCCAATAAGGTTTCTCTGTTTAATACGTTAACATTGAGATGATGTCCGCCTTTTACGGAATAACCATCTAATAAAGCGACAAGGTTGTTAACCTGAGCTGTATTTGCTGCCATTGTAATTTCCTCCTTAATATGATGAAAAGAATTTCTGAGACGTTAACGTCTTAGCAATTCTATGTTTCGCCAAGAAGAATGCAAGGCATTCTTCCTGGCGTTGTTACAAGCTATGGTTTAACGATAGTCGTCCAAACCTTCTTCAAGGGTGGGGACACTGCAGGCTAAGGGTGTTCTGGAACAATCCGTGCAGCCCATTGTCTGGACATTCTTTGATTGCTTTTCTTTTTCATTGAAGTCTACATTTACATGTCCCACTCCGTTAGTCATGCCGGAATCCAGCAGCTTTATCAGATCGTCAATCATAGATTTCTCGTCCATGGGTATCCCCCTCCGTTTTCTTGATAGTTACATTATTTGTTTTGCTTCAGCCGGATAAAGGTATTGCTTATTTGTTTAAGTCAAGCTCGATATCGCCTGCGAAAACCTGATCCTCTTTACCAAGTGCTCCGGGGATGATGGTGAAGGTATTGGAAATACCGTCCTGTGCATCCTTGAAAGGAAGCTTAGCAACGGATGCCAAGGAAGCAACTGCACCATGAGTATCACGACCGTGCATCGGGTTAGCACCGGGAGCGAAAGGCTGACCTTTCTTACGTCCATCAGGAGTATTACCGGTAGCTTTACCATAGGTAACGTTAGAGGTAATGGTCAGGATGGAGGTGGTAGGAACACCATTTCTGTAAGTATGATGTCTTCTGATAGCGGTCATGAACTTGTGAACGATATCCTGAGCAATCTCGTCTACGCGGTCATCGTCGTTACCATATTTAGGGAATTCACCGGTTGTCTCGAAGTCAACGATAACGCCGTCCTCATCACGAATTACCTCTACCTTAGCA
>CAYOHU010000268.1:0-1759 GCA_964403845.1 uncultured Acetatifactor sp. | reverse complement strand
ATATATATCTTTTTTATATGCTTTGTCAAGGTTTTTTCCCATATTCACGGGCTTTTTACTATGTGACACCCGTCCACCCTGTTCAGGAGGTTGACATATTAATAACCATGGTCTTTCCATAACCTGCGAACTTTGGACCTGCTGCCCGGCTTGTACCAGCAGATTCGTTTTCCGCTGCCCCGCTCCCCTGATTTTCTTCGGCAGACGTATAGTCCGTTGCCACCAAATCCACAAAGGAATAGGAGAAATCCTTGTCCTCCTCATCTATCTGAACAGTGTAGCTTCTGGTCTCATATCCTGTTTTCCGGAGAGTAATTACATGAGAGCCGGCAATCTTCCGAAAGCTGCAGGGCGAGATTCCAACATAATTTCCGTCCAGATAGACCTCCACACTCTCCGGAGCATCAATATATACTTTATAGTAGTCAGTGACTGTATCCGCCTCTGTAGAGCTATTCCGGGAGTCCTCGCTGTCGCTGTCTTCCTCATCATCCCGCTCCACTGCATCCAGTACCACATCTATTCCTGCTGATTCCGTGCCCACTCGCAAATAGCTGGTGATTGTCTGATATCCGTCCGCTCTGGCAATCAGCTGATGTATCCCGTATTCCAAGGACACAGGCTGTGAAAAATCCACTTCCGCTCCATCAATATAAAGCTGTGCCTTTGATGGTGTCACCGAAAACAGAATGGTGCCGCATTCCGGCTCAGCAATCTTAAAATCGCCAATGTCCAGCGTAGCTTCTTCATTACGGTTAATCACAACCCTCTTGGTTCCACCGTTTCCGTTGTGGCTGATATTCACCTGATAGCTGCCTTCCGGAACCGTCAGAAGCATATCCTCCGTAATCCGTTGTATCAAGGACTGACCAATCTCAATCCAACCGCCGATGAAATTTTCATCATTGGCAAGACGCAGATATCCATGACCCTTCTCCACATAAATGCACAAAATCTCCTTCTCAATCCCCCAAAAGGTCAAAATATCCGCAGGATGCAGATCTATTTCCTCAATCGCTCTGCCATCGGACAGATACTGAACGTTCTCACTGAGCTTATAAACCTCTTTCCCAATCGTCACTTCACCCTGCACCCTATTGATTTCATATCGTTCCACATTGCTGTAGCTCCATGCCTGAGGTGACAGCTGCATTGTGGTAAGGTGCTTTTTTGATTTTAAGAAGGTGACATCCACAATAGCCCCTTTTTCAATCTGATCCAAAGAGATACTCTCCCCATATTTATCAAAGAGCCTTGTGGTGCCATCCATAGAAAGTGTATATCTTCTGCCAATCTCCAAATTCAAGAAGGTGACAGTGTTGTCATCCTTGTTGATGTCCACCACAACCGGCGTATCCGCAGAATCATAGCTGTCCGGACCGGCTAGAATAAACCCCGTATCCACGCGCTCTGCTGGTTCCGCATTTTCTGTAAGCACACTCTGCTGTGAATCCTGCCGCTCCTGATTGTTTTTGTGTTCGCCATCGGTGAAAGCAGAAAAATCACATGCAGTTAACGACACTACTGTCATGATAATTGCTCCAAGGACACCTACACCTCTGCCGACTTTTTTTATGGAATTCTCCGAAATCAGTCCTTCCACACTCTTTCCTTCCTGCTCTTTCTTTTGTACCTTCACCTTTTACTCCTTCTGGGATATTTTTTGAAATACTTCCTCCAGAAACTGCTGCTTCTCCTTCTCCTGTACCAGCAATTTCTCTAATTTTTCTGCGTTGCGCTCCGGAATCCACGCCTTACC
>CAYOHU010000267.1:0-1804 GCA_964403845.1 uncultured Acetatifactor sp. | reverse complement strand
ATAGAAATACTCAATACCAAGCTCCTCGAATTTCGTCTTGTACTCGTTATCATAAATTTCCTGAAAAATATCCTTAAAATTATGATCGTATTTTTTTGAAATAGTATCCTTCGTTGCAAACCACAAATCCTGCTTGGTGTCAATTGCATAACCGAAGCACGCTCTTGCAAAGCTGGAAATAGATTCATCCGTGTTATGAATTCCTTGAATAATTCCGGCTCCCTTAAAGTTATGTATCAACTCCCTTACTTCAGTTCCGTCCTCTGCAGTATAAACCAATTCTGCTTTTCCTGCACCGGGAACCTTTATCTCCGTATTTTTGTAAACATCCCCGTATGCATGACGCGCAATTGTGATAGGCTTGGTCCAGTTTTTTACATAAGGAACAATCCCTTTTACAAGAATAGGCGCACGAAATACGGTACCGTCCAAAATTGCACGGATTGTTCCGTTAGGGCTCTTCCACATCTCCTTCAAATTGTATTCGGTCATTCTTGCCGCATTGGGAGTAATGGTTGCACATTTAACCGCAACACCGTATTTCAAAGTGGCATTTGCAGAATCAACCGTCACCTGATCATTTGTCTCGTTTCGGTACTCTAATCCCAAATCATAATATTCTGTCTTCAAATCAATATAGGGAAGCAACAATTCCTCCTTAATCATCTTCCAGAGAATTCGGGTCATTTCATCCCCATCCATCTCAACCAAGGGGGTTGTCATTTTAATTTTATCCATTTTGCTCGTCCTCCTAAAATATTCACCTTACTATAATATACTATTTGTCCGCTCATAAAGCAAACCTATTTTATAGCTTCTTCACAGTATCATCTTATTTCTAAGCTGTACCATCCTGTTTCTCAGCTGCATCATCCTGTTTCTCAGCTGCATCATCCTGTTTCTCATAAGCCTCATGCAAATCTCTCTTCACCATGTTTTCATACGCGTTAATCATATGCTGGTTTGCAAGCTTTTCAGCCAGATCCGCATTTCCGCCTCTGATTGCCTCCATAATCCGCTCATGCTCTTCATTGGATTTTAAGCCTCTGGCTGCACTTGCCAGTGTCTTCTTACGTACACGAAGTACATACTGGTGAAAATCCTTCAGGCGATGCTCCAAAATTTTGCTGTCGCACGCCTCATAGAGAATATCATGAAAGCGGTTATCGAGCTCAGCAAGCAGCTCCATATGTCCCTTTTGAGCATGGAATTTTGCAAGATATACATTCTCCTCCATCTCTTCCATCTGCTCTTTTGTGATATGCTCTGTTGCCCAGCGGGCACATAATCCCTCCAACAGAGAACGAATCATATAGATATCCTTTACGTCCTTCTCCGTAATACCGGTGACATATGCTCCCTTATTTGGAATAATCTGAATCAAGCCTTCCAGCTCCAGTTGCCTGAATGCCTCTCTTACAGGGGTTCTGCTTACCCCCATTTCCTCGCCAATGGCAACCTCCTTAAGCTCCTCATAATCCTCATATTTTCCGCTCAAAATATCTTCCCTGAGCTTATTGAACACACGTCCGCGTAAGGAGTACTTGTCCGTTACCTCCTGCTTCACATCATAATTACTCAATTTTGCTCCTATCTGCCGCTCTCAGCCTGCACCAATCCTTATAAATCGATACAATACTAACCGATTGTGATGTTTTTCTCAAGACACACTCTGTTTACACATGCTATTATTTCATCATCTGTAAGAACCGTAACACGACCGCCGGCATATTCTTCATCAACCCAGTTCTTAATTTCCCTCACCAGCTCAGAGGTCTTGCTTACCTGTTTATCATCCTTCAGT
>CAYOHU010000266.1:0-1828 GCA_964403845.1 uncultured Acetatifactor sp. | reverse complement strand
AGAATGGCATTATCAATGAAGTGGGAGGAATTAAGGAAGCAATCAGAAAGCTTCGTGATATGATTGCTGAGAGCGCAGATTCCGCAAAAAGAGAGTCTAGTTAAGGAAAAGGTTAAGGAAAAATTTGTATACATGGTGACAAGACACGAGAAAAATGGTATACTCTTGTAGGTACACTCTGAGGTTTAGTGTAAAATATAACCCGGAGTACTGACAGTTCACAGAGAGGTATGATGAAAATGGCAACTTCATCAGGTAAGAAAACGTCTTCTTCCAGAAAGGCTTCTTATAAGGGGAGTAATGGAAAAGCTAATTATAAAAAGAATCAAAGCGGCAATAACAGAAAAAAAACAGATGCTTATCAGGCAGAGCAGGACAGCATGTTATTTCATGAAATCGGATTGATTGTTCTGTTTGTCTTAATGGTTATTTTATTCTGTTGTAATTTTGGAATCATAGGTCCGGTAGGAAATGCAATCAGTGATGTGCTGTTCGGATTGTTCGGATTTACAGCTTATATCGCACCGGTTCTTTTATTTCTGGCAATTGCGTTCTGGTTTGCTAATGAGGGGAATCCTACTGCGATTCGCAAGATAATTGCAGGAACGGTACTATTTTTGATGGCTGGTGTAATTTGTGAATTGCTCACTAAGAATGCTATGGTATTGAGTAAATATAATATCAAGACAATCTACGAAAATAGCAGTGTTGGTAAAATGGGTGGCGGTGTATTGGCCGGCAGCCTCGCTTTTGTCATGCATCATTATCTTGAGACAATAGGAACGGTATTGGTGGTTATTTTATGCTCGGTTGTCAGCCTGATTCTTTTGACTGAGAAGTCCTTGCTTGGCAGTATGAAATCAGGAAGTGACCGCCTTAAGGAACGTTCAAGAGCGGATGCGGAACGCAGACGAGAGTATGCGGAAATCAGGCGCAAAGAGCAGGAGAGAATTCGTGCAGAACGAGAGGAAGAACGAAGGCTTCGTGTGGAGGAAAAAGAAAATGAAAAGATTCTTCGCATGGAGAAAAAAGTGACCGGTGTCATGATAGATACATCTTTGAAGAGTCAGGGGGAAGAACGCAGAAGAGATGATATTCACGAGATTACCTTCTCGCAGGACGATGTGGATTTCCCGGAAGCAGCTCAAAATACCAGGAATCAGACCTCTGATATTACATTTGATTTTGATAAGATTCAGATTAGAAGTGCTCATCAGCTTACTATAGAAGAGAATGAACAAGCGGAACAGATTCGTATTCATAAAGAGGGCGTTTCGGAGGTGCCTGCTGAAACAATTCGACATTCCGGAGAGAAAAAAGGTGCGATTGCATCTAACCCGTCGGACGAACATGCAGAGTCCGACATACATAAGGATATGCAAATTGCGGAGAAGAAGATTCCCCAAAAGTATATGTTTCCGCCACTTTCCAGATTACAGAAGGGTGTTGCCTCCTCAGGGGACTCTACAAGGGAATTGAAGGAAACCGCCATGCGCCTGCAACAGACGCTGCGTACCTTTGGTGTAAATGTAACCATTACGGATATCAGTCAGGGTCCCAGTGTAACCAGATATGAATTGCAGCCGGAGCAGGGCGTGAAGGTATCCAAGGTCGTCAATCTGGCGGATGATATTAAATTGAATCTGGCTGCTACAGATATCAGAATTGAAGCACCGATTCCCGGAAAAGCAGCAATCGGGATAGAAGTACCAAATAAAGAGAATATGGCGGTGGCGCTTCGTGATTTATTAGAAAGTAAGGAATTCAGGGAATTTGATTCGAATATTGCTTTTGCGGTAGGTAAGGATATTGCCGGCAAGGTGGTTGT
>CAYOHU010000265.1:0-1861 GCA_964403845.1 uncultured Acetatifactor sp. | reverse complement strand
TTTTACGGCAAAACCGCCGGTATTGTCGGCACGGGCAAAATCGGTGCCGCCATGTGTCGTATCTGCCGCGGATTCGGCATGAGAGTAATTGCTTACGACCTATATCCCAACGAGGCTTTAAAGGAATTTGTGGAATATCTTCCACTGGAGGAGGTACTGGCACAAAGTGATCTGATCTCCTTACACTGCCCCCTTCTGGACTCAACGCAGCATATGATCAATATTGAAACCATCAGGCAAATGAAGGACGGAGTCATCCTTGTAAATACCTCCCGTGGTGCCTTAGTAAAAACAGATGACCTGATTGAGGGCATCCGTATGCACAAATTTGCCGGTGTCGGACTGGATGTATATGAAGAAGAGACCAACAATGTGTTTGAAGACCGTTCCGACGAGATTCTGGAGCACTCCACCACAGCCAGACTGCTCTCCTTCCCCAATGTGATGATCACCTCACATCAGGGCTTTTTCACAGAGGAAGCATTGGCAAATATCGCGGAAACTACCTTGCAGAACGCCATGGACTACGCCGATGGCAACGAAAGCAGAAATGACGTGAAATAAACACCGTTTTGATTTAATTAACAGTCTCCTGACCAACAACAATATTTTGAAGCCAGACACCCTTTTTCACCAGAATAAATCCGATTACACATTTCACAATATCAATCAGCTGAACACAGGCAAACAGCGGAACAATCGGCATCTGCGTATATCTGCTGAGGAAAAAAGCAAGCGGAATACTCGCCACCCACATATACACACTATCGAACAGGAAGGTAACAACTGTCTTTCCGCCGGAGCGCAACGTGAAATAGGAGGCGTGCATAAACGCGGCAATAGGCATACATGCCGCGGATACCCTCAGGAGTTGTGCTGCCAGCTCCTTCACCTCCGCAGAGGTATTATATAACATCGGGAAAAGGGGTGCCAAAGCAATCAGCACCAGTCCGATTCCTACGCAGGAAAATACGGAAAAGGCTATAAGCTTGGTGTCCGTGTCCTTTGCCTCCTCCATCTTACCGGCTCCCAGCTGCTGTCCCACAATAATGGAAATGGCACTTCCCATAGCAATAAATACCACATTAAACAGATTGGTGATGGTGTTTGAAATATTCTGTGCCGCAACCACATTCAAACCTCTGACAGAATAGCATTGGCTCAGGAATGCCGTTCCTCCTGCCCACAGGATTTCATTAATCAGCAACGGAGCCCCTTTCAGGGATATTTTACCCACAAGCTGCATGGGGATTGTCCAGCCTCGATAGACTCCCACGATAAACTGCATCTGCTCTGTATGGGTATGTGTCCAGATAATTACAATCAACACCTGTACATATCGTGAAATTACCGTTGCAACCGCTGCACCGGCAACCCCAAGCTCAGGAAATCCGCATTTACCGAAAATCAAGAAATAATTCAATACCAAATTTACCAAAACTGCAGCAATTCCCGCCTTCATCGGTATCACAGTTTCTCCGCATTCCCGCAGCGTACCGGTATACACCTGCTCCAGAGCAAAGGGCAGGAGCCCGAACAGCATCACCAGAAGATACTGCTTTCCGTAACCGAGCGCTGCTTCCAGAGCCTGCTCATTTCCTTCTCCATGCAGATACATCACAATCAGATTCTCCCCAAAGAAATGAAAGATCAGAATCCCAATCAATGTAATGGCAAGACAGATATATAATTTAAATCGAAATGCGTGCTGCACGCCTTTGTGATCCTTACACCCGAAAAACTGTGCCCCAAAAATACCCGCTCCTGATATGGAACCAAAAATTGCAAGATTAAATACGAACAGCAGCTGATTTACGATAGCTACACCTGACATCTGCTCCGTACCGACACGTCCTACCAT
>CAYOHU010000264.1:0-1882 GCA_964403845.1 uncultured Acetatifactor sp. | reverse complement strand
AGATGCGAGAACGATAGATACCCATGTGAAGAAGCTGAGAAGTAAAATGGGTGACAAAGGCGACATGATCAAGACCATTTGGGGTGTGGGGTACAAGCTGGAAGCTGAAGCTTAAGTCATAAAGAGGAGAAGACTTTATAAAAGAAGCTAAGTGGGATTAATATTTGACGGAGGATATATAAGGATATGAAAAAGAATCATTTTTTTAGGCTATTAGGAATTGGATTGGTAATCGCTCTTGTGTGCTGTGGCTGTGGGAAAAGGGATGATGCTTCATCTGTGCAAAAAGAAGATACCGACAGCAGTAACATAACAGCAGGTCAGGAAATGCAAGCCGACGGAGAACTTCTTTCAGGCAAGCATTACGTAAATATCATAATCAAGGATCACGGAACCATTAAGGTTGAGCTGGATGCGGATGCTGCTCCTATTACAGTTACTAATTTTGTGAACCTGGCCAAGGATGGCTTCTATGACGGCGTTGTGTTTCACAGAATTATTGAAGATTTTATGATGCAGGGCGGTGATCCCACAGGTACCGGTACAGGTGGTTCAGAAGTGACGATTAAAGGGGAGTTTTCTGCAAACGGTGTAGAGAATAATTTGTCACACGTCAGAGGAGCTGTTTCCATGGCACGTTCTCAGGATAATGACAGCGCCAGCTCGCAATTTTTTATTGTACACAAGGATGCCGTTTATCTGGATGGTCAATATGCCTGCTTCGGATATGTGACGGAGGGAATGGATATTGTGGACGAGATTTGTGAGAATACGGAAGGCGGAGATTATAATGGTATCATTCCGGAAGAAAATCGTCCTGTCATTGAGACAATTGAGGTTCTGGAGGAAAAGTGATAGAATAGACAGTAGTAATGCAAACAGGAGCACAGGCGGACATGAAGAAGCAGAAGAAAACCTCAATCAGGAGACAGTTTTCACTAATTTTTATTAGCCTTATGGCAGGCACGATTCTTCTGTGCTGGCTGGTTAATTCCTTTTTTTTGATTCAATATTACATGAAAAGCAAGGAAAGGGTTATTTTTGGTGCTTATGAAAAAATACGTGCAGCGGCGAACAGTGACAGCTATGGATCCAAGGATTTTGTGCTGGAATTAAATGAAATATGCCGCAGCTATAACATAGCGGTTTATATCATGGATGCCAATTCCCAAATGCAATATGTTTCCAATAATGGTGGTCAGGAATTGGAGAAACGCTTGCTGGGGTACGTTTTTGGATTTCCCATGGACAATGTTAAAATATTGGAGCAAGGGGATGAGTATCGACTTCAACAGACCGGCACGGCAGAGGAACAGTACTTGGAAATGTATGGCCGCCTGAATTCAGGAATTTCGTTTATTATGAGAACTCCAATTGAGAGCATCCGTGAGAGCGCAAGAATTGCGCAGAGATTTTTTACTTATGTTGGAGTTGTAGGTGCAATTGCAGGTGGCATCATTATGTGGTTTGCTTCAAGGAAAATTACAGAACCGATTCTGGAACTGAATCATATTTCTGAGAGAATGGTTCATCTGGATTTTGAGGTGAAATACCATAGGAAATCCCATAATGAAATTGATCTCTTGGGAGAAAATATGAATAAGCTGTCTTCCTCCCTGGAACAGGCTATTTCAGAGTTGAAGACCGCTAATAATGAGTTGCAGAAGGATATAGAGAAGAAAGAACAAATAGATGAAATGCGCAAGGAATTTCTTTCCAATGTATCTCATGAATTGAAAACGCCGATTGCGTTGATACAGGGCTACGCGGAGGGATTGAAGGAAGGCGTCAATGATGACCCTGAAAGCAGGGAGTTTTACTGCGAGGTTATCATGGATGAGGCTGCCAAGATGAACAATATGGTGAAGAAGCTGCTCACCCT
>CAYOHU010000263.1:0-1919 GCA_964403845.1 uncultured Acetatifactor sp. | reverse complement strand
ACAATGCCATATCCTTGAACGCTATAGTGGAACCATGGAACAGCTCTAAATAATACGCGCCCTCCGCTTCTGCCAGAGGAGCAATCACATCCGTATCAAATTTCTCATCATACGCTCTGTCAATACAGTTTTTCAGCTCTTCCTCCGTGAAGTCTGTCAGGAACAATTTCATAACCTCATAGGCCACTTCCTGATATGTCATAGCTGATAACTCTTTCAGACTTTTGTCCAGTGTCGGAATATGATCCGGCACAAACAGACCGCCGTCATCGGATAATCCCTTCAGAATCGCCTCCGAAGCCTTTACCGGATTCCCATTTCCACGCGTACTGCTATATAATACTTCCATCTTAATCCTCCATTCTTGCCACATGCTGAAGCGACGAAGGTACAAAACATACGCCAAAGCCTTTTTGCGTTCTTCCGCCGCACGCATTTACGCACTTCTGTATCTTATTAAATAATTATTTTCTCAGAATCTAGGGTATTATAGCATACTTTTCAAGTATGTGCAATTACTTTAGTTTGGCAAAGCAAAGAATTCATGCCCACCATGGGTAAAAAGAAAGGTAAGCTTTTCATCAAACCACTTCATCCTACTGCTATCAGCATATTTTCTTGCTGCAAAAAACAAGGCTCCCTGTGAAATATCCTCCCCCTCCAGTGCCCTCTGAACCGCCTCTACAGTTTCCTCACTGATTGTCACCTTCCAATACCGGCCATTTCTCACCGGAGAAAACTGTGTCACACCATTGTTCCGCTGAAATACCACCTCTGTCACAGTATTGGGGAATTCTTCACTTTCGACTCGATTCAGTACCACATTTGCCACAAGAAGCTTTCCCTCCGCATCCTCTCCTCCTGCTTCCGCCTCTACAATTCGCATAAGCGTCTCCAGCTCCTCTGAGGTTAACTCATATTTCACTTTCTTGTCCAAGGTCTGATAATCAACAATCCTCTGTCCCGAGGCAGCCATCATTGAAATTCCCATGGCATTTTTCTCCTGATCCGCCGTGTAGATCTCGTCCAGCTTTATTTCACAAGCCGGCTTTGATGCCTCTTTGTTCTACTCTATTCCCCTGATACAAAAAAAACTGAATAGAAGCAAAAGATTAATCAGCATTAGACCACTCATCGCTTTCTTATACATATTTTCGGAACATCCTTTCCCCAGATCAAATAATAAACTCATACCGATTATTAGTTTATGAGAAAGCCTCCAAAAATATTCACAAATACCTTAACGAAACCGCAAATCAATGGTATAATTCATTTATGAGAAGCACAAATAAACAACCAAAACAATTAGATAAGGATCAATCTCATTCCACACAATCTGAGCTTCAGAAGCATTATGAGGGTGTTTTTCCAGCTACCAAAAAAAACGGTGAGGTATACTTTCGCGCGTCATTAACCTACCGTCGAAAACACATCAGCCTCGGAAGCTATACAGCTCCGGAGCCGGCGCATGCAGCTTACCTTGAAGGATGCAGGCTTCTTGCCGATACATCCATAGATTTAATCCGGTATCGCAGCTCTTCTCCGCTGGCTTTTGAAAAATGGGTTTGCCTTATTAACTTCCGCGACAACAGCATTTACTTCGGAAATCCAATCTACATCGGACAGCGTCTCTTCTATTATTACCTGTCGCCGACCCATATCCTGAAATTCGATATGGATGACTTATTTTATTATTCCTCTCACAAAATTATGCGCAGAGGCGGTCATTATTTTGTGGCAGACTATGGTATGCAGGTAAATATCGTTTCCCGGTACGGGATCAAAAACTATGCGGTCGTCGGCGTGGACTATTGTTTCCGTAACAACGATCCTACTGATTTTCGGCGTGAAAATCTGGAAATTTGGAATTCTTATCAGGGTGTGCGTAGGATTCAAAAAAGCGGACAGCTCCTGTACAC
>CAYOHU010000262.1:0-1922 GCA_964403845.1 uncultured Acetatifactor sp. | reverse complement strand
GAATAGATATAATAAAATCAACAAAAGGAAATCTTCCATTGATATACAAATGAATAGAGAACAGAAGAAGAATGAGAACAGCTTAGTACACAGAAGAAAAAGTGACGGTTAACATGAGATAAAGGAAATGAACGTTACAGTACCTTAGTACAAATGAGAAGTGGAAAAGCACAAAAGAGAAAATGGAAGAAATAAAATGAGAAAGAGAGGACGGTCCATTGGATAGCGTGGTCTGAGAGGGCGTATTGATTAGATGAAATCGATACGCTCTCTTACGTTGTCTCTTTTTCTTGAATTTACTACAGCTTGGTCAAGAAAAAAGAACGGGCTGTTCTTAATTTTTCCTAAAAGAAGTTATTTCCTGTAGAAAAAGAGTGTCAGGTAATGTAAAATGGAAGAGAAAGAAAAATGAGGAGCAGATACATTATGGAGCAGAATCAACAGGAAAGAAGAGAAGCAAGAAGAAAAAGACGCCAGAGAAATCAGATAGCGTCCTATATGACGGTAATTATATTTATTATCCTGATGACTGTTGGAATTGTAACGGGAGTGAACAAGCTGACACAGACAGCGAAGGAGCAGCAGGAGGTTCAGCAGGATAAGGTGGATGCCATGCTTGGTACAGAGGAGACGATAGAAGTGCCGACAGAGGAACCGTCAGAACCTACGGATGTGGTGGTAGAGCTTACGCCTGAACAGAAGCTGGATGCAATTGTAAATGCAGGAATCGAAGTGATGCCTTTGGAGGATAAGGTTGCAGGTCTGTTCATTGTAACACCGGAAGCAATAACAGGTGTTTCCACGGCAGTGAAGGCCGGTGACGGCACCCGTGAAGCATTGGCAAAATATGCGGTGGGCGGACTTGTATATTTCAGTAAGAATATTAAGTCGGAAGCACAGATTAAGGAGATGATTGACAACACACAGTCGTATAGAAAATATCCTCTTTTCATCGCAGTGGACGAGGAGGGAGGAAGTGTCAGCCGCGTGGCGGATGCGGGTGTCGGAACGAAGGTTGACAGCGCCCAAATAATTGGACGGACAGGTGATGCGAATAATGCATATCAGGCAGGAGAGGTGATTGGAGGATATCTGTCGGAATTGGGATTCAATCTGGACTTTGCGCCTGTGGCAGATTTGAATAATGTGGAAGGAAGTGCAGTGGGAGATCGTTCCTATGGTTCGGATGCGGCTGCAGTAGCTCCCTTTGTGACATCTATGATGCAGGGGCTTAAGGAACAGAAGGTGACTGCATGCCTGAAGCATTTTCCGGGAATCGGGAGTACAACGCAGGATAGCCATGATGGCATGGCAACCACCGAAAGAACCTTGGAAGAGTTCCGCGCGAATGAATTCGCTGTATTTCAGGCAGGTATTGAAGCGGGAGCGGATATGATCATGGTGGGACATTTGTTTGCACCGGCGCTCACAGGTGATAATACACCGTGCAGTATGTCTTCCGCAGTGGTAACGGATATTTTACGGAACGAATTGGGATATGACGGAGTTGTGATATCGGATGCCTTAAATATGGCGGCGATTTCCGAGTATTATGATTCGGAACAGGCGGCAATTTTGGCATTACGCGCCGGGTGCGATATGCTGTTGATGCCGGAGGACTTTGAAAAGGCTTACAATGGTGTACTGCAGGCAGTGAATGACGGAACGATTTCGGAGGAACGTATTAACGACTCGTTGAGACGCATTTACAGAATTAAATATGCCGACAAGATAGAACAGTAGCCAAAAGAAACGGACAGGAATAACGCATTACTTGATGAGAGTAAAGAAATAGAGGAGAGAATTAACTCCGCATAAGACGGCGCACGAGGTCCGGGGGACCTCGGTTTTGCGCGGACCGGAGCGGAGCGTAGAAGATCGAACTTTGAGGCACGGCTGTGCCTCAAAACAACAAAAAAGAC
>CAYOHU010000261.1:0-1955 GCA_964403845.1 uncultured Acetatifactor sp. | reverse complement strand
ACATAGGTCGGTACGTGATCCTCCTGCCGGGGGTAGGACAGGCTTCCGGGATTTACGGCAATCACATCATCGCTGATATCTACCACGGGACGGTGTGTGTGTCCGTACATGACAATATCGAATCCCCTTGCTATCGCTTCCTGCTTGATTCTCTCATTTCCCACAGACACATAATAATTATGCCCATGTGTCACCAATACCCTGCGACCGGCTATTTCCAGCTCCAGCTCTCTTGGCAAATCGGAAAAGAAATCGTTATTTCCCAAAACGATATGTACAGGACAATCTACAGCGTTTGTAATCGCATATTCACAGCCTTCCACATCCCCACAATGAATCACCATATCAGGCTTATGCATCTCTACTACTTTAAAGTAATTTTCATTCCTTTTGTGTGTGTCACTAACAATCAGTACCTTCATATTTCTTCAGTTCCTCTTTCATTAACTGCAGTGCTTTTCCACGGTGACTCACCTGATTCTTCTCCTCCTCCGTAAGCTCTGCGGTTGTCCTTCCAAACTCCGGCACATAGAAAATCGGGTCAAAGCCAAAGCCGTTTTCCCCTCTCTCCTCATAACCGATACGTCCTTCAATCGTAGCTTTTGTCGTCAATTCCCTTCCGTCCGGCAGAACCGCTGCAATAGCACATACGAAACGCGCGGTACGCTGTTCCTCCGGAACACCCTCCAGACGTCCGATCAAATTAGCATTTTTAACAGAATAGGGAGTATCCTCTCCCATATATCTGGCGGAATAAACACCGGGTTCCTTATTCAAATAATCAATTTCCAGACCGGAATCGTCTGCCAGAACAATATCCTCCGTACAGGCAGCTACCGCTCTTGCTTTGATCAACGCATTTTCCTCATAGGTGCTGCCATTTTCCTCAATATCCAGCGTAATGCCAGCCTCCTTCATAGAGATAACTTCCATGCCGGTATCCGACATAATCATATTGATTTCTTTTATTTTTCCCGCATTTCCCGTGGCAAATATAATCCTGCCGCTCATGAATCTCCCTCCTTGTCATTCTACCTGTTATTAGTATAAACCTCCAAAATGGCATTTGCAAATCCTTCTGCCAGCTTTTCCTGATACTGCTGCTGCAGCAGCAATGCACACTCCTTCTCATTCGAAAGATATCCCACACAGATTTCCGCAGCCGGAATCTCTATATCACGCAGAATACTTTCCCCATCGGCAGATGCAAGACCAATTGCTCTGTTACTGGCTGACACTGTCACATTCCTTGTCAGCACATCAGCCAATTGAATACTTCCGAATTCCGGAATAAAGTATTCTTCATTGTAAAAGCCATGAATTCCATAGCGTTCTGAATGCTCCGTATCCTCGCAGACACCAATACCGATATAAATATCTGCATCCACAGCCTCCACCAGCTCCAACCTTTCCTGCAATGGTACATACACATCCTCCAACCGGGTAAAATACAGTTTGATTTTCTCATGCTCCCACTTCTTCTGAAGCTGTCTCGCAACCTGTAAAGTAATTTCCTTTTCCGTGCCGCCTCCCATCGGATCCACTACCACAATCTGTTCATACAGCTCTCCCGGCTCATAATATGCTATCACGAGAGAATTCTCAACCATGGTACTTCGATACTCCAGAATATCCTTCATGCATAATTTCAGCACGACACCATCGCTGTTTCTCTCGCAATACCCGTTCAGTACGGGTGTCAGATTTCCATAAATTGCATTCTTTTCGTAGAATTCCGATTTCGTATCCTTTAGATAAATCCAGAGCTCCCGCTCCATATAGCGGTTCTCCATCACAACATTTTCTGCTCTGCTTCCTTTTTCTATGGGAATTCGGATGCAAGCTTCTTTATCATGATTCTCCTGCAGCAAAAGCTCATGTCTGCCGTTGTCCAAGCTTTCCTCCGGCAATGCCGGCTCGTCCCGTATCGTGTCAGCAATCACAATGGTCTTTTT
>CAYOHU010000260.1:0-1957 GCA_964403845.1 uncultured Acetatifactor sp. | reverse complement strand
GCAAAATACAATGTGGGGGCAAGGATTAAGAACAGTCTGATCTCCAGCGGCTGTATCGTCAACGGCACGGTGGAGAATTCTGTGATCTTTAAGAAGAGCTATATCGGAAATAACTGTGTGATCAAAAATTCGATTATTTTGAATGATGTATATATTGGGGATAATACGTATATTGAGAACTGTATTGTAGAGAGTCACGATACCATTCGTGCCAACTCCCGTTTTGTAGGAGAGGACGATGTGAAAATTGTAGTGGAGTGCAACGAGAGATACGCGCTCTGACGGGTACGGGACAAAAGACAATGCGAAAGGGGGCTGCATATGAGAATTACAGATGTGCGAGTTCGTAAAATTACCAAGGAAGGTAAAATGAAGGCTGTGGTTTCCATTACCCTGGATAATGAATTTGTGGTTCATGATATCAAGGTAATCGAAGGAGAAAAGGGCTTGTTTATTGCGATGCCGAGCAAGAGAGCTGCGGACGGAGAGTACCGGGATATTGCGCATCCCATCAGCTCCGACACCAGGGAGAGCATTCAGAGAGTTATTCTGGAGCACTACGAGAGGGCGTTGGCGGAATCGGACGAAGCGTACTAAAACAGATTGTGTAATGGGTTGGGAAGGGAGCTGCCTGCGCTAAGTGATTGGTGCACAGCTCCCTTTCTGCGTCCCTTAGCTGCAAGCAAATTTAGAAAATGTCTTGCGCTTGTTTCACAAAGGTGGGTATGATAGAATAAGCTTGTTTGCAAAAAACCAAAAACAAAGGACGTGTGCAGGGCAGAAGCGCAGCACCGTCACTGTGAGGAGAAGAAAATGTATATTATCGTGGGTCTGGGAAATCCCGGAAAAGAATATGTCGATACAAGGCATAATATCGGATTTGATGTCATAGATAAATTGGCAGAGCAGGAGCATATTGATGTTTTGGAGAAGAAGCATAAGGCGCTGACCGGTAAGGGATATGTGGCAGGACAGAAGTGTATTCTGGCAAAGCCCCAGACCTTTATGAATCTCAGCGGTGAGAGCGTGCGTCAGCTGGTTGATTATTACAAGGTGGATGAGAAGACGGAGCTGATTGTGATTTCCGATGACATCAGCCTTGCTGTGGGACAGCTGCGCGTCCGTAAAAAGGGCAGCGCAGGAGGTCACAACGGCTTGAAGAATATTATTGCCCATATGGGTCATGATACCTTTGTGAGAGTCAGAATGGGCGTGGGAGAAAAGCCCAAGGGCTGGGATCTGGCAGATTATGTGCTGGGGCATTTTGACGCCGAGGAACGAAAGCTTATGGATGCTGCGGCGGACAGAGCGGCAGATGCCATCCGCATGATTCTTGCGGAGGATGCGGATACTGCGATGAATGAATACAACCGGAAGGTGTAGATACGGTGATGAATGAATACAACCGCAAGATGTAGATACGGTGATGAATGAATACAACCGCATGATGTAGATACGGGATTAGATTGGAAAACGGATAAACAGGAGGCATGGCATGCAGGCGTTACTTGCTCCTTTAAAGGAACTGGCAGAATACGATCGGATGCGGGAGAATTTGCGAAAGGGTTCAGGACCTGTTGCACTGACAGGGTGCGTGGACTCCCAGAAGCTGCATATGATTTACGGTCTCAGCGATGGCTTGAAATACAAGGTCATCGTTACTTATAGTGACTTAAGAGCAAAAGAAATCTATGAAGAATACAAATTTTATGACAGGAATGTCATGCTATATCCGGCAAAGGATCTGATGTTTTTTCAGGCGGATATTCACGGCAATCAGCTGACCAGAGAACGAATTCGCACCCTGCGCCGTCTGACGGAACGCAAGCCGGTTACCATTGTGACCACCTACGCGGCATTGATGACACCCCAGACCCTGTGGGATGGGGAGAAGGATATTATTAAGCTGCAGAGGGGCAGAGCCTTGGAGGAGCCGGAGCTTGCCGAAAAGCTGGTG
>CAYOHU010000259.1:0-1965 GCA_964403845.1 uncultured Acetatifactor sp. | reverse complement strand
AGCATACACGGTGCTGAAGCAGGAGGGATATGTAAAGGTTGACCGGAGAAAGGGCGCAGTTATTGCCATAGATATAGACCGAATGCATACCATGGAGGAGCTGAAGCGGGAGCTGCAGGTGATACTGGCTAAAAGCAGCTGCAAAAACATCTCCCGGGAAGAGATGCACGCACTGATTGATGAAATATATGAAGATTATGGAGGGCTGAGATAATGCAGTCACGGTTTACGGATAATGCGCAGATTGCGCTTGCTCAGGCGGCCAGATGTGCCAAAAGCCTAAAACAGGGATATATCGGTACAGAACATATTTTGGTGGGTCTGTTAAAAGAAAAGAGTGGTGTGGCAGCTAAGGTGCTCGCGGACAATGGAGTGGATGACTCTAAGGTGGTAGAAATGATCCGGGATCTTATCGCTTTTGAAAATGGTGTAGCACTGAAGGAGAGAGAAGGATATTCCCCACGGGCAAATAAGGTATTGGAGGAAGCACACAGGCAGGCAGAACGTTTCAAGCAGCATGAAACAGGTACGGAGCATATTTTGCTGGCCCTGATCAAGGAGGGGGAAAATGTTGCCGTAAGGCTGCTTAATACTCTGGGAGTAAATGTACAGAAGATTTATGTGGATACTCTGTTGGCAATTGGTCAGGACGGGAATCTGTATAAGGAGGATTTGGGCAGAAAGGCAGCAGGACGGGGCAAACCGTCAGCCCTGGGACAATACAGCCGCGATCTTACCGCCTTGGCGAAGGACGGCAAGCTGGATCCTGTCATTGGCAGGGAGGATGAGATTCGCAGAGTGATTCAGATTTTGAGCAGAAGAACCAAGAATAATCCCTGCCTGATTGGAGAGCCCGGTGTGGGCAAAACAGCTGTGGCAGAGGGACTTGCACTTCGGATTGCGGCAGGAGAGGTACCGTTTTCCGTACAGAATAAGAGGGTAATGACGCTGGATCTGTCGGGAATGGTGGCAGGCAGCAAATACCGGGGGGAATTCGAGGAACGTATCAAACGGGTAATTAAAGAAGTGATTGATGACGGGAATGTTATCCTTTTTCTGGATGAGCTCCATACGATTATCGGTGCAGGCGGAGCGGAGGGTGCTATTGACGCCTCCAATATTCTGAAGCCTTCACTTGCGAGAGGTGAGCTACAGCTGATTGGTGCAACCACGATAGCAGAGTATCGTAAATATATTGAGAAGGATGCGGCGCTGGAGCGTCGTTTCCAACCGGTGAATGTGGAAGAACCTACTGAGGAGGAGGCAATACGCATTCTGGAGGGGATTAAAAGCAGATACGAAGAGCATCACAAAGTGAAGATCACCGAGGAAGCGATTGAGGCGGCCGTCAGGTTGTCAGGACGCTATATTAACGATAGATATTTGCCGGATAAAGCCATAGATTTGATTGATGAGGCGGCAGCAAGCGCCAGATTAAGGGCAATGGATCTGCCGGATAAGCAAAAGGAGCTTCTGGATCAGATCAAGAAAATGGATTTGCAGATAGAACGCTCCATTCGTATGGAAGCCTTTTCGCAGGCTGTGGAGATAAAGAACAATCAGGATCAGCTGGTGAAGAAATATGAGCGCATGAAGAAGCGCCGTCAGGATCAGGAGGAGCAGTTAAGCTACAGTATTGGCGAAAATGAGATTGCTGAAGTGGTGTCAATGTGGACCAAGATTCCCGTGCAGAAGCTGGCAGAGAAGGAAAGCGAAAGACTTTTGAAGCTGGAAAGCATCCTTCATAAGCGTGTGATCGGTCAGGAAGAGGCTGTCTCTGCTGTGGCAAAAGCCATGCGAAGAGGAAGAGTGGGTCTGAAGGATCCGAACAGACCAATCGGTTCCTTCCTGTTTCTGGGACCTACCGGTGTAGGTAAGACAGAGCTCAGTAAGGCATTGGCAGAGGCTATGTTTGGCTCTGAGGAGGCAATCATACGCGTAGATATGTCTGAGTATATGGAAGGT
>CAYOHU010000258.1:0-1974 GCA_964403845.1 uncultured Acetatifactor sp. | reverse complement strand
GTGGGCAATACGGAAACACGGATATCGTATTCCTGCCGGTCTACCACCTGAGTGATACGACCATCCTGTGGCTTTCTCTTCTCAGAGATATCCATGCCGCCGATAATCTTAATCCGGGCAACAATAGCCGGCAGCAGCTTGGGGCTGTAGGAGGCCTTCTCGTACAGAGTCCCGTCAATACGATAACGGACACGTACCCTGTGTTCCATGGGCTCAATATGAATATCGGACGCCCTCTGGCGCACCGCTGAGTCAATCATCTCTCTGGTCAGCTGCACAATGGGGGAGCTGTTCACATCCTCTGCCGCTTCCACATCTATGAGCTGTTCCTCTGCCAGTTCCTTCTCATTCGCATAGTTTTCAAGCACCGCATTCATATCTTCCTGACCATAGTACTGATCTATGGCCAGCATGACGTCACGCACGGTTGTAACTGCGGGCTCCACCTGCAGATTGGTGATAATGTAGATATCGTCCATGGCATTCATATCCATGGGGTCCACCATTGCCACCTGCAATACATTGGGATTACCCGGTGCATATGCATAGGGAAATACTTTATTCTTCTTCAACACATTCACCGGAACCAGATTGAGAATCTCATCCGGGATATCCACTCTCTTCAAATCCACAAAGGGTAGGTGCATTTGGTTGCTCAGAGCCTGTGCAATCTCTTCTTCCGTCAGAAAGCCTTCATCCACCAGCACCTCTCCCAGCATTCTGCCGGTGCCCTTCTGCGCCTCCAGCGCCTGTTTCAGCTGGTCTATCGTAATCACTCCGTTGTTAATCAGAACGTCTCCCAGACGTAATTTCTTCCTGCCATAATCCATCGAAGCGTCATTCCTTTCCGCTACTCATTTTTAACCACAGATAACTATCAATGTAGGAGTATTATACACTTTTTTGACAATTAATTCAATGATTTGTCGGTGTTTTTCATGATTTTTTGCTAATTATGTGTGAATTTCAAGCTTGCAGATACTCCTCATAATCCGCCTCACTGGCAAATAACATGTACTCTCCCTCCACATATCCCATATAGCCACCGGCTGTTGTATATCCCTTCATCTGAAAATACCTCCTTTTCCGCCATGAATTTCCTATTCCGGAAATCCGGAAATCTGTTCTGAAAAGAAGGTATCATATTTTGAGTCCTATAAAAGGTACTGTTTCATCTCGCCCAACAGTTCCTCCGTCATATTCAGCAGAAGCTCCGCATCCGTCTCCACCAGACCTGTCTTCCTGTATTTATAGGTAAAGAAGGGATTACCGTAGGCGGTGAAGGCAAGCTTCCTGTCGTACTTTTTCAAAAGTGTGGGGATGCCTGCCGGAGCAAGCTCCGCATCCTGTCGGAAGGTGAAGATAATTCTTTCATTTTTCCCCTTAATCTCCGTCATACACAGTTCATGGGCGGAAACGCGGATCAGTGCAATCCTGAGCAGATTGTCCACGGATTTCGGAATCTCGCCGAAGCGGTCCAGAAGCTCATCCCTCATATCATCCCGTTCCTTCCCGTTCTCAATGCCGGCGATGCGCTTGTAGATATCCAGCTTCTGCACCTCATTAACTATATACGTCGGGGGAATGAAGGCATCCACATCCAAATCTATCAGTGTCGCGAAATCCGTCACCGTCTTAACGCCCTTCAGGCTGCTCACTGCCTCATTCAGCATCTTGCAGTACATGTCATAGCCCACTGCCTCCATGTGCCCGTGCTGCTTCACGCCCAGCAGATTACCTGCACCGCGGATTTCCAAATCACGCATGGCAATTTTAAAGCCGCTTCCCAAATCCGTGAATTCCTTGATGGCGGCCAGTCGTTTCTCCGCCACCTCCTTTAGCATCTTGTCCTTGCGGTACATCAGGAATGCATAAGCAGTTCGATTGGAGCGGCCCACGCGACCGCGGAGCTGGTAGAGCTGGGACAGACCCAGATTCTCGGAATCATGGATGATCATGGTATTTACGTTGGAG
>CAYOHU010000257.1:0-1978 GCA_964403845.1 uncultured Acetatifactor sp. | reverse complement strand
CCTACGGGTGAGGTGAAGAATTTGCCGGCAGGCTCTACACCGATTGATTTTGCCTACAGTATTCATTCAGCGGTTGGAAACAAGATGGTGGGTGCCAGAGTGAACGGAAAGCTGGTCACTATTGATTATGAGATTAAGAATGGTGACAGAATTGAGATTATCACCTCTCAGAATTCAAAAGGTCCCAGTCGAGACTGGCTGAATGTGGTGAAGAGTACACAGGCCAAGAATAAAATTAACCAGTGGTTTAAAGCTGAGTTAAAGGAAGACAATATAATTAGGGGCAAGGAGTTATTGGCAAATTACTGCAAGACCAAGTCCATCAATCTCTCCAATTTGGCACAGCAGGAATACATGGATGCCATTATGCGCAAGTATGGCTTCAGAGAATGGGATGCTGTTCTTGCCGCAATGGGGCATGGAGCGCTGAAAGAGGGTCAGGTGGTCAATAAGATGCAGGAGCTCTACGACAGAGACCACAAGAAGGAGATGACCAATGAGGAAGTTCTTGCCAGCATTGCGGAGGCGGGAAATGCACTGGCTCACAGACCGGCATTGATGAAATCCAAGAGCGGTATTGTGGTGAAGGGTGTTGCAGATCTGTCAGTCAGGTTCTCTAAGTGCTGCTCTCCTGTGCCCGGTGATGAAATTGTAGGTTTTGTTACCAGAGGACGCGGAATTTCTATTCATAGAACGGATTGTGTGAATATGATGAACCTGCCGGAGCTGGAACGTGCCAGATTGATGGATGCGGAGTGGCAGGAAGAGGCTGTTACACAGGAGAAATTTACTGCAGAAATTAAAATATTTGCCAATAATCGTAACGGATTACTGGTGGATATTTCAAAAGCGCTTACGGAAAAGGATATTAATATCCTATCCATGAATACCAGAACCAATAAGCAGGGGCTTGCTACACTACAGATTACCTTCGAAATCAGAAATCGTGAAGAGCTGAATCGAATTATTGACAAGATTCATGGTATTGAGAGCGTAATTGATATAGAAAGGACTACCGGATAATGGCAGAAATTAAAATTGGACGTATGGTGCTTGGCGTATGTCAGACAAATTGTTATTTTTTATATAGAACAGGAGCGGCAGAAGTGATTGTTGTGGATCCGGCGGATAACGGAGATAAAATCGCAGGTGCTTTGGAACGGAATGGATTCCGCGTGGCAGGTATTCTGATCACCCACGGACATTTTGACCATATTCTGGGCTGTGAAGCCTTGAAGAAGGCAGCCAATGAGGCGGCAGCAGCGCAGGGGGAGAAACCGGTGAAGGTTTATGCCTGTGCAGCGGAAAAAGAGTTGCTTGCGGATGAGCGCCTTAATTTATCCCGGGGGATGAGCACCCCTTATGCCCTGGAAGCGGATGTTTTGGTAAAGGAGGGAGATGAGATCACCATTGCGGGGATGACCTGCAGAGTGATTGAAACGCCCGGACATACGGTGGGCGGTTGCTGTTATTATTTTGAGGAAGCCGGATTGTTGCTCAGCGGAGATACACTGTTTCAAGAATCAGTGGGGAGAACGGATTTTCCTACCGGAAGTATGAGTACTCTGGTTCGTTCCATTAAGGATAAGCTGTTTCCTCTGCCGGATGCGACCTTGGTATATCCGGGTCATGGTGACAGTACGACCATTGGAGCTGAGAAAAAGTACAATCCGTTTTGTGTATAGTGTGTAAGGATAAAGGGCAGGCATAATAGGCGCGTGAGAGGTTCAAGCATTTGATTTCTTGCACGCCTTTCTTTGTGCAGGCAGCAGCTAGGCAATCATGTAGCAGGAATGGAAAGGTAGGAGAGATACAGGAAATGTTCGCAGTAGAGCTTAACAAATCAAATTTTGAATATGATGTGCATTCTCTGGTGAAGGCTTTTTGGCCCGAGGAGCAGGTGAGTGTGCTTACGCCTGAGAGCAAGGAGGACAAAAGGGAAGAATTGACACCCTGGGTGAGAGTGAAGATTAGCATT
>CAYOHU010000256.1:0-2071 GCA_964403845.1 uncultured Acetatifactor sp. | reverse complement strand
ATGTTGAAAAGATTCATGTATTCGACAAAGAGACCGAGCAGGTTATCACCAACTAATAAAGACATTCAGGGGGTGCTGGAAACAGCACCCCGTTTTTGACGGGTAGCATGTGATTCAGTTATAGGAAGAAAAGGGAAAATATGATTTCAAGTCAGATAATTCAAACCAGTATTGAAGAATTAAAGGCAATTACAAAAGTGGATTTGAGCGTATATGACCTGACGGGAACGACAGTGGCTACCACTGTGGCAAATAATGAGATTGCGGGCAATCTGATTCAGGGATTTGCCGAGTCTCCGGCAGACAGTCAGGTAATAGGAGCACACCATCTGTTGAAGGTTTTAGATGAGGGAGAGGTGCTGTACATATTAGTGGCAAAGGGCATGAGCGATGATGCATACATGGTGGGCAAGATTGCTGTTTGTCAGATTCAGAATCTAGTCATAGCGTACAAGGAAAGATTTGACCGGAATAGCTTCTTTCAGAATCTGCTGTTGGACAATCTGCTGCTGGTGGATATCTATAACAGAGCCAAAAAACTTCGCATTGAGGCATCGCTTCCCAGAGCTGTATATCTGGTGGAGACGAAGGCGGAGAAGGATGGTATCATCACCGAACTCCTGAAGGGTATGTTTTCAAATCAGTCGGGAGATTATATTACTGCTGTTGACGAAAGCAGTGTCATTCTGATCAAGGCGTTAAAAGAAGACAGTTCAGCGGAGACATTGGCAGATGTGGCAAAAACCATTGTGGCTATGATGAATGCTGAGGCTATGACGAATGTAAGAGTTGCATATGGTACAGTGGTTCGGGAATTAAGGGATGTGTCTAAATCCTACAAGGAAGCCAAAATGGCTCTGGATGTAGGTAAGATTTTCTATGCGGAAAAAAATGTGGCAGCTTACAGCGAACTGGGTATCGGTCGTTTGATCTATCAGCTTCCGGTAAATTTATGCAAGATTTTCATTGAGGAGATTTTTGGCGATAATGTTCCCAATGAACTGGATGAAGAAACGCTGAATACCCTGAATAAATTTTTTGAAAACAACCTGAATGTATCGGAGACCTCGAGACAGCTCTTTGTGCATCGTAATACATTAGTGTATCGAATTGAAAAGATACAGAAAAGTACCGGGTTAGATCTTCGAAGCTTCGATGATGCACTAACCTTTAAGATTGCATTAATGGTTGTGAATTACATGAAATATCTGGACAACAAGGAATATTAGTTACATAGGAATAATCAAAATCCCCTCCGAATATATTGAATTGGAGGGGATTTTATGTTTTATGAGAGAAAAGTAATCTATCTGGACTATCTGGTGAAGCAGGAGAAATACGGGAATGCAGGATTTATGAAATGGGAGTTGCGCGGTGACCTCTGCAACATTACCATACAGGTGAGCAATCTGAAGGCAACGGATTCTTTTTCGACAAGGGTATATTTGCTTTGTAAGGGACAGGAGAAGGAATTGTGTAGCTTGGAGCTGCGTCAGGGAAAAGGAAGCTGTAGACTGTGGGGGCAGCAGAGGAACGATATTGCGCGTACCGGTCTTTCTTATGGAGAAATAGAGAAGGTCAGAATCCCTATCTCGGAGGAACGGGAGATTTGGGGGCTGATGGGACAAGCTGAGCGTGGAGAGGAGGAGCAGGAAACCCCTGCTGCTGACAGACAGTGCACGGAGGAGGAGCAGGAAGCCCCTGCTGCTGACAGACAGTGCACGGAGGAGGAGCAGGAAGCCCCTGCTGCTGACAGACAGTGCACGGAGGAGGAGCGGGAAGCCCCTGCTGCTGACAGACAGTACACGGAGGAGGAGCAGGAAGCCCCTGCTGCTACGAAACAGAGCCGGGGAGATGGGGGGCAGGTCTCCCGGCGTCAGGTGCAGCGAAGAATCCCTCAGTATGATGACAAATGGAAACAGCTGTGGGAAATTTACCCTCACATTGCCCCTTTTCGGGATGAACGGGAGTATTTGTCAGTAGGTCCTAATGATTTTGTGATTCTGCCAAGGAAATATTTTCGCATGGTCAACAATAGCTTTCTGCTACATGGCTATTATAACTATAAGCA
>CAYOHU010000255.1:0-2077 GCA_964403845.1 uncultured Acetatifactor sp. | reverse complement strand
ATATTATATTTATGAAGATAGACAGGATTGTGGCAGGCGACAAAATCTGCCTTATAAATCAGGTAGGCACTGCGAATGGGATTCTTTCCGAAGCGCAGATGTGAAATCGTTAGTCCTCTCGATTTTTTGGAATCATATTCAAAATAACCTTGGACAGTCAGGTCACTGTTATTTCCGATGATTTTGATAGCGTTCTTGGTGGCACTAATGGTACCATCCCCTCCTAAACCCCAAAATTTGCAGGAAATGGTGTCAGAGGGCGTGGTGTCGGGAAGCATCGGCACGGATAGGGATAAATGCGTCACATCATCAAGAATGCCCACAGTAAAGTGCTTTTTGCTATGATTGTGGTAGATTGCTGCAATCTGAGCGGGAGTGGTATCCTTCGAGCTTAATCCGTATCGGCCGGAGCATACCGGCGTATGGCTATAGGGGGATTCCTTAAGGGCGGCTATAACGTCCAGATAAAGGGGCTCGCCGATGGCTCCCGGCTCCTTGGTGCGATCGAGCACCGTGACTTGTCTCACAGTATCCGGCAAGGCACGAAGGAAGTGGCGCACACTGAAGGGACGATACAGATGAACTACGATAAGTCCGTACTTTCCCTCCGGTACAGAGTCCAGATATTCCCGGATGGTTTCGCATACACTTCCCATGGCAATGACCACATGGTTGGCATCCGGAGCACCGTAATAGTTAAACAGCTTATAATCAGTGCCTAATTTCTCATTGATCTTGGCTAGATTGGATTCAACCACAAGAGGCAAGGCGTTATAGTAAGGATTGGAAGCCTCTCTTGCCTGAAAAAAGATATCGGGGTTCTGCGCAGAGCCCATGATTTTGGCATGGCAGGGGTGCAGAGCATTTTCACGGAAATGTCTGACAGCATCATAATCCAGCATGTCAGCCAGGTCATGGTAGTCCCAGACTTCTATTTTTTGCAATTCGTGTGATGTCCGGAAACCATCGAAGCAGTTTAGAAAGGGAAGGCGTCCGGAAATTGCTGACAGGTGTGCTACAGGAGATAGGTCCATCACCTCCTGTACGCTGCTTTCCACCCAGATAGCACAGCCGGTGGTACGGCAGGCATAGATGTCGGAGTGGTCTCCGAAGATGGAAAGTGCGTGTGTGGCTATGGTGCGTGCTGCCACGTGAAAAACACCGGGCAGAAGCTCCCCTGCGATACGGTAAAGGTTGGGAAGCATCAATAGCAGTCCCTGGGAGGAGGTAAAGGTGGTGGCGAGCGCACCGGCTATCAGGGTTCCGTGCACAGCACCTGCGGCACCTGCCTCCGACTGCATCTGTGAGATCACAAGGGGATGGCCGAAAATGTTTTCTTTTCCGTTGCCCATCCATTCCTCCGCCAGCTCAGCCATGGGCGATGATGGTGTGATGGGATAGATGGCAGCGGCTTCACTGTAAGCATATGCTACATGGGCAGCAGCCTGATTGCCGTCCATGGTCTGTGATTTTCTTGACATAAAGAGAATCCTCCTGAACAAATATTTGGCATTAGTATGCGTTGATTTCGTTTTTTTATGAATGGCGGTCATTTGAGGGAAAAATTAGTCTAAATGCCGAAATATTGAGTGATATAGGAACAAAAGTTGTACTTTTGTGACAAAGGGAGCAAAATATTAGTATCGATAATCGTGTCGATGATTGTAATGACGATAGGTGTGAATCGGCAAATTTTCAGGTACTCAAACCATTTACCGCTGTGATTTGCAGCTACAAAGCGGTGAGACCACTGTCACTGAGAACAATTTCTATCAGGTAATCAACATTGACGGCTATGTCGAGAAGAAGTGATGATGAAATCAGACAGATTTTCGGATGGATATTATGAGCTTATTCATTTATCAGAGGATGTGGATTTGTCGGACTTTTCTACAAAAAAGGGCTATGGTTTAGAAGTATATCTAAAAAAATACCCTAAAAATTTAAAAAAATAGTATTGACTTTTTCGGATAAAGAAGTTACAATATCTAATGTTGTGAGCGCGTAGTGCTCGGAATACATGAATGTGCGTTTAGCTCAGCTGGATAGAGCGTTTGGCTACGGACCAAAAGGTCGG
>CAYOHU010000254.1:0-2088 GCA_964403845.1 uncultured Acetatifactor sp. | reverse complement strand
CCGGCATGTTGCTGAATACTTCCTTCACAACGAAATTTATTTTATCATAGAAAAACAAATTTGACAAGTAAATTTTTTGATTTTTTTATACATTTTGAAAATATTATAAATCCTTTTGAGCATCTCAGCTTTATCGTTTATGCATTGTAATCGAAATATCATTCCCTATCGTATCTATTTCAGCCATGCTGCCCACAATCAACGGCATCATAGGGGGAAGATGACCCAAATCAACATCCATGATTACCGGTACGCCCTTGCTTCCTGCCACCTTTAACACAGCATCATAAGCGTCCAGGCCCATCATTTCCTGACCATAAAGAAGAGGTCTTCCGATCAAAAAGCCTTTCACATGCTCAAACCATCCTGCCTGCTCCATCTGCCACATTGCCCGTCGAATCGAAAATACATTCAGATCACACGCCTCCAGAAACCAGACGATGCCGTCCTCTTGATATCTTTCTATAAATTCAGCTGTTTGGTCAAACCTTGTTCCAAGAATATTCACCAGACAATCCATGCAGCCGCCAAGCAGGCGTCCTTTAAAATGTATTTTTTCCGGGCAAGGCACGCTCTCCCACTGCAGTCTTTGATTCCCAACATAGGTTCTGATTTTCCGTTGCTCAGTCGCATTGTAAGGAGCGAGAGGATTCTCTGCATTTTTCAGAGACTCCCTCTCCCATTTATCATAACCCTTTACAGTATCAACATGTCCTGTCAAAATCCCGAATGCGTCCCTCAGGGATGCATGCCACGGCTTCATTCCAAAAGCGCCTGCTCCCGGTCCATAAACGGATGCCGTATCGCATAAGGTTGCCAGAAGATAGGTCATATTGGTATTGTCCGAATAACCCATGAACCACTTTGGTTCCGACCTTTTCAACACTTCAAAATCCATATGCTCCAGGATTTCACACATCAGTTCTCCGCCGCCACAGGATATGAGGCAATCATTCTTTTCGCTGCAATAATACTCCATCAGCTCGGCTGCACACTTCTCCGGTGTGTTACTGATACCGATTCCTTCCCCTGCATAGCAATTCGGTCCTAAATCCAAACCATATCCCATCTCGCGAAACCTTTCCTGTGCATGCTCGAAACAGGTCTTATAGGGTTCAGCGTTGCAGCCAAAGGAAGGTGCCACAAAACCTATGATGCCGTTTTCCTGTAAATTACGCGGATATCTCATACTTCACCTCAACATTTTTCAGACTTCCACTCTTATAACAGCTTACTTCTCATTTCTTCAGCAGATAAAGGACTTAAATATGCCGGTGCAACATCAAACACAGTCTTGCAGCCCTTCATCCCTTCCTGATTCATGCGATACGCAGCTCTCGCGTATGCAGTCAACACACATGCTGTAAATTCAGGATTAGAATCCAGTTTTAGGCTGTATTCAATCACATGATTATGTTCCCCATTCAAACCGGTTTTGCCTGTTCTCACAACAAAACCTCCGTGAGGAATTCCTGCATGTTCACGCTGCAATTCCTCTTCTGTGATAAAATGAACTGTCGTATCATAATCTGCGAAATAGTTCGGCATTGTCTTAATTTCATTCTCAATCCAAGCCTTATCCGCTCCCTCTTCTGCCACTACAAAGCACTCACGTGTATGCTTTTGTCTGGTGGTCAATTCAGGATTCTCACAATTTCTTACAGATTTCAACGCCGCCTCAACCGGAATCGTATACTGCTTTGCATTTTTCACACCCTTAATTCTTCTGATTGCATCGGAATGCCCCTGACTTACACCCTTTCCCCAGAAGGTGTAATCACTGCCCTCCCGCAAAATCGCATTTGCGTACAATCTGTTTAGTGAAAACATTCCCGGATCCCAGCCTACAGAAATCATAGCTACTTTTCCGGATGCCTTTGCTTCTTTATCCACATTAGCAAAATGCTCCGGAATCTTCGCATGAGTGTCAAAGCTATCTATCACATTAAAATATTTCGCATATTCAACCGTCTGCTCGGGCAAATCCGTTGCAGAACCACCACAAAGCATCAGCACATCGATTTCATCCTTCCTCTCCAACAGGCTGTCCACATGATATACCGGAACATCCGTTAACACCTTCACGGT
>CAYOHU010000253.1:0-2094 GCA_964403845.1 uncultured Acetatifactor sp. | reverse complement strand
ATACAACAATCCCTACCAAGAAGAGTCAGATCTTCTCCACCGCTGCTGACAACCAGACCGCAGTAGATATTAACGTAGTACAGGGTGAGAGACAGTTTGCAAGAGACAACAAGTCCCTTGGACAGTTCCGTCTCGACGGAATCCCTCCCGCACCCAGAGGAATCCCTCAGATTGAGGTTACCTTCGATATTGATGCAAACGGTATCGTAAATGTATCCGCCAAGGATCTCGGAACCGGTAAGGAGCAGCACATTACCATCACTGCAGGCTCCAACATGTCCGATGCCGATATTGATAAGGCAATCAAAGAGGCTCAGGAATTCGAAGCTCAGGATAAGAAGAAAAAAGAAGGCGTAGAGGCCAGAAATGACGCAGATGCATTCGTATTCCAGACAGAGAAGGCTCTGAATGAGGTTGGAGACAAGATTACTGACAGTGATAAGACACAGGTACAGGCTGATTTGGAAGCTGTTAAGGCTATTCTTGAGAGAACTAAGGATCAGGAACTGAGCGACAGCGATATCGATGAGCTGAAGGCAGCCAAGGAGAAGCTGACAAACAGTGCACAGTCTCTCTTCACCAAGATGTATGAGAATATGCAGCAGGCACAGGGCGCAGCAGGTGCGGGTCCTGATATGAGCGGTGCGGCAGGCTCTGACATGGGCGGAGCAGCTCCTGAAGATGATGTGATCGACGGAGATTTCCGCGAAGTCTAAAAGGTGAAAAGAATATTTTAATGATTCCTTGGGGAGTAGTCATCTGATAAAGAGCTGCCACCCAAGGAATTTCCTTGTCGTAGTTACAGGGGCAGCAGAAATTTTAGGAGGCAGTCATGGCAGAACAGAAACGAGACTATTATGAGGTCCTCGGTGTAGATAAAAATGCAGATGAAGCTGCAATAAAAAAAGCATATCGTGTCTTGGCAAAGAAGTATCATCCTGACGCAAATCCCGGTGATCAGGAGGCGGAGAAGAAATTTAAGGAAGCTTCCGAGGCATATGCGGTCTTAAGTGACCCCGAGAAGAAGCGCCAGTACGATCAGTACGGTCATGCTGCTTTTGATGGAGGCATGGGCGGCGGAGCCGGCGGCTTTGATTTCAGCGGAACGGATTTCGGAGATATTTTCGGTGACATTTTCGGCGATTTCTTCGGTGGCGGCCGAAGCAGGGGAGCACGTAGCAACGGTCCCATGAAGGGAGCCAATATCCGTACCAGTGTGCATATTTCGTTTGAGGAAGCGGTATTCGGCTGCAAGAAAGAGATAGAGCTGACTGTAAAGGAGACCTGTAAGACCTGTAAGGGTAACGGGGCCAAACCCGGAACCACACCGGAGACCTGTAGTAAATGTGGCGGAAAGGGTCAGGTGGTCTTTTCCCAGCAGTCTTTCTTTGGTACGGTTCGAAATGTCCAGACCTGTCCCGATTGTCAGGGTAGCGGTAAGGTGATCAAAGAGAAATGCCCCGATTGTCACGGTACCGGCTATATTCCCATGAAGAAGCGCTATTCTGTGGATATCCCGGCAGGAATTGACAATGGTCAGTCCACGCGTATGCCCGGTCTGGGTGAACCCGGCACCAACGGAGGTCCCAGAGGGGATGTACTGGTGGAGGTAATCGTTAACCGCCATCCGATTTTCCAACGTCAGGATATGAGTATTTACTCCACAGTTCCCGTATCCTTTGCGGTAGCTGCACTGGGCGGTGAAGTGGTCATTGACACCGTGGACGGAAAAGTGATTTATGATGTGAAAGCGGGAACTCAGACAGATACCAAGATCCGCTTAAGAGGCAAGGGAGTACCCTCCGTGCGCAACAAGGAAGTGCGCGGCGATCACTATGTGACATTGGTGGTACAGGTGCCGGATAAGCTGAGCAATGAAGCAAAAGAATTGCTGAAGGAGTTTGATGCTCTTACCGGTGATTCTCTGAATGCAGCTCAAAAAGTAAGCGGACAGGAAGAGAAGGACGACGGTAAGGAGTCTAAAAAAGGCAAAAAGAAAAAATTCTGGGAGTAGCTGACCGGAAATGCTTTTTCGCTAAAAAAATATAAAATTTTGCGCCCTCCCTTGACAAGGAAGGGCGCAAGTGCTTATAC
>CAYOHU010000252.1:0-2125 GCA_964403845.1 uncultured Acetatifactor sp. | reverse complement strand
AGAAGGAAATTCTTCTTTCTTCCGATGTGCTCCATAATATCGATTTCTCCACAGCCAGGCCAGTTCATCTGCTCAGGAAGAAAGCCCAGCCTTGCCTGCTCCTCCTTCGACATTCTGATATGCTCAGGCAGCATCCAGATGGCAGGCCAGGAGCCCACACCGCTTGGAAGCTTCGCCCTGAATTCAAAATATCCGTAAGTCCAGGAGGCTTTACCGCAGCTGTTTATTTTGGCAGAGGTATATTCACGTTCACCATCCTTCTTTTTGATTGCGCGGATTACAAGGTTGCTGTCTTTGACATATATATTTTCGGGACGGTCTGTGTAAGCCTGCAGCTCATTGTTCGGCCATTGATGATTACCCACCTCAAAATTCCATTTTGCAGGGTCAGGACAGCCCTCATAGTCGAAATGCTCCTCCCAGACCGGTTCATAATTTGTTAAGTCCATAAATGACCTCCTTGTGATTGGTTATATCTCCTCTTTAGCACTATGATAGGTGATTGCGAAATCCCTAAAATGTGGAAATTCTATGTGCAGAAGAAACAATTTCTAAAGAAGGTACTCAGAGCGGCCGGTACTTAGGCGACGTATTTTGGCACCTTATGTACCGTTGCCAGCGATGCGTAGCGAGAGCGTGCCTTCGTAGAAATGTTTATTCGCCGCATAGAATTCTGAAGATTTCATGCTTTCGCAATCACCTACTATGATATGACACTTTCTGCGATAAGACAACAGAGTTTTTTGTTTTTGAGAATATTATTACCGCAAGCAGGGAATCTTGAAAATAAGAAGCCGGAATCAGAAGGGAGTTATGAGAATGAGTGCAAATCAGAAATTAGGGAAGGCAAGTGTACAGCTGAAAAAGCCTGTATATATTATCGGAAGTGCCAGCATTGTGGGGACCAAGGAGGGAGAAGGACCGTTAGGACTCTTGTTTGACATGGTGGGCTCGGATGATATGTTTGGATGTAATACCTGGGAGGAAGCGGAGAGCAGCCTGCAAAAGGAGGCGGTTTATCTGGCAATGGAGAAGGCAGGAGTGAGACCGCAGGATATTTCCTACATTTATGCGGGTGACTTGCTTGGTCAATCAATAGCCACATCATTTGGTATCTCCTCCTATGAGATACCACTATTAGGAGTATATGGTGCCTGCTCCACCTGTGGGGAATCCATTACTCTGGGTACAATGTCCATTGCAGGAGGCTTTGCAGATAAAGTTATGTGTGTTACCTCCAGCCATTTCGCCAGTGCAGAGAAGGAGTTCCGCTTTCCTTTGGAGTATGGCAATCAGAGACCTTTGTCGGCATCGTGGACTGTGACGGGAAGCGGAGCCTTCGTGCTGAGCAGTGAGACGGACGGTAAGGGCGGACAGGATACCGGAAGCGGTGCACGTGCCCAAATTGTGGGAATGACCATTGGAAAGATTGTGGATTACGGCTTAAAGGATTCCATGAATATGGGAGCCTGCATGGCTCCGGCAGCGGCATCCACATTGGAACAGCATTTTGTTGACTGGAATAGTCGACCGGAAGATTATGACAAAATCATTACCGGAGACTTGGGAAGCGTGGGTCAGACGGTCTTGATTGATCTGTTGCGAGAGAGAGGCTATGATATTTCAGCACAGCACATGGATTGCGGAATCGAGATTTTTGATGCAGAGACGCAGGATACTCACGCAGGAGGAAGCGGATGCGGCTGCTGTGCAGTGACATTGTCAGCCTATATCCTAAAGCAGATTGAGGAGGAAAACTGGAAGAGGGTACTCTTTGTACCAACGGGAGCGCTTCTGAGCAAGACCAGCTTCAACGAAGGACAGACGGTTCCGGGAATCGCCCATGCCCTTGTGCTGGAGCATGTAGTGGGATAGGAGCTTGTCCTGGCACTGTTCTTAACACTGCACACAAATGCTGTATTTTGTTGATAAAAGGCATTATTTGTGGTAAAATACAGGGAATCAGTGTGCGAGCCGCGTAAGGCTCTGTCATGGAAAATGAAAATCAGGCGGAAACCCAATATGTTATTCAATTCCTATGTGTTTATTTTACTCTTTTTACCGGTTACCTGGTGCATATATTTCTTGTTGAATCATTGCCGATGTTACAAATTAGCGCAGGTGG
>CAYOHU010000251.1:0-2134 GCA_964403845.1 uncultured Acetatifactor sp. | reverse complement strand
CTCTTCCACTTCGTATTCTATAATCAGCTCTTCAATTCTTGCTAATGTCTGACGTAATTTATTTTCTTCTTTTCTGCGGATGATCTCCACACCCTGTGCTGTCAAAAGCAGGCTGTCGCTCACAGCAACGCCCACCGTTTTTGAGCCGAAATCCAAGCCCATTATTCTCATGGGTTTCCTCCTATTGCCATCTGTTGCTGCAAATATAATTCGTCAGCAATTCCTCTACCAATTCATCTCTCTCTATTTTCATAATCAGACTTCTGGCGTTCTTATGGCTGGTAATATAAGTCGGGTCGCCACTCATAATATACCCCACGATCTGATTCACCGGGTTGTAACCTTTCTCCGTCAGTGCTTCATACACAGTGGAAAGTACTACCTTTACCCCAGTCTCAGGCTCTGTCTCCACTCTGAAGTATTGCGTATTCCCTAAATCCTGCATAAGTTCCTCTCATTCTCTGAAAACATATCCATATTCTGCTGTCTACTATCTTAACTCATTCCAAATGAAAATTCAATCCGAAAATCAATTAAGTGTTCCGCCATTATAGAAGCTCCGCCAATAAAATCTCGTCTGTCAGGAAATCCACCACCTTCACATCCAACGAATGATTGGGCAGAAGCTTACACATATCCTCCGAGGTATTCTGCCCCTTACAGGCTGTTGAGGACGTGGGTATTGCAATTTTTACATAATCCTTTGTATACCCCAGAGCATACTCTGTTCCGTCCATCTCCTTACTCTCCTCCAGGAGCACCTCCGCCACCTTACCAATATAGCGGCTTCTGAATTCCCGGGACTGTCTTCTCTCCATCGCAAGCAGCTCATTGCTGCGCTCTGTCTTCCGCCGGTCAGGCACCTGATCGGGCATCACCGCCGCACGAGTACCGCCGCGCTTGGAATACTTAAACACATGCATCTCGTAGAAACAAATTTTCTCCAAAAATTCTTTGGTTACAGAAAACTCTTCCTCCGTCTCCCCCGGAAATCCCACAATGACATCCGTTGTAATAGCCGGGCAAGGAAATTCCTTTCTTAAGGCTTCCACACTGCGAAAGTATTCCCCTGTGCTATAATGCCTATTCATCCGCTTCAGGGTCCCATCACAGCCGCTTTGCAGGGACAAATGAAAATGGGGACAGATTTTGGGCAGCTTTGCCAATCTTTCCGCCACCTCCTCCGTCACGATACGGGGTTCTAAGGAGCCAAGACGAATCCGCTCCAGCCCTTCAACAGCATGAATCCTCTCTATCAAATCAATCAGCTTGCTGCTGCCGGAGTAATCTCTTCTTTCCTCCGTGCGATGTGCCTCTACACTGTTTCCCTTCTGCCACTCCTCGTCCACAAAATCAATTCCGTAGGAGCTGATATGAATCCCTGTCAGCACTACCTCGCGGTATCCTTCTGCCACAATTCCGCTGATCTCCTTGAGAATGTCTTCCGCGCGGCGGCTTCTCACCCGGCCTCTGGCATAGGGAATGACGCAGTAGGAGCAAAACTGATTGCATCCGTCCTGAATCTTTATATAGGCGCGGGTATGCTCCGCCGTCTGATGCAGCGTCATCTCCTCATACTCATAGGTATTATTGATATCTATGACAGTTGTGTCATGTAATGTCTTGTCAGGTCTGCACGCTACGCCGCACTCCGGCACAGGGCTCTCCTCCGCTTCCGACATGCCCCTCTCCCTCAAATACTCCTCCAGAATTGTGAGGATATCCTTCTTGCGATTATTCCCGATGGCAAGATCCACACACTCATCCATCTCCACTGCAGCCTTGCCGGTCTGCACGTAACAGCCCACCGCCACCACGATGGCATTGGGATTCTTCTGCTTTGCCCGATGAAGCATCTGTCTGCTCTTTCTGTCAGCGATATTCGTAACAGTGCAGGTATTTACGATATATATATCCGCTATTTGATCAAATGATACAATATTGTAACCTTTTTCTTGTAACATTTGTTGCATTACTTCGATTTCGTAAGAATTTACCTTACATCCAAGGTTATGCAATGCCACACTTTTCATGTTATTCCTCACTTTTTTTGTATTGTTTGCTCCTTGACTTTTGTTCGTTCAGCCGTTAATATGAAATCTGAAGGTATGACACAGATTAAGGAGGTAATTAC
>CAYOHU010000250.1:0-2150 GCA_964403845.1 uncultured Acetatifactor sp. | reverse complement strand
AGGTATTTTCTTCCTCATCCTCTCCCTCATTGATAGGATACTCCTTTACCACACGATTGGGGGTCAAAAACGCAGGCTCCTCGCCGATTGCAGAATCCACCTCCAACGGTTCAAAAGCGGACAGATAATGTTCATCAATGAAGGTAAGCTTCTCTGCCATATCCATGTCTCCGTACAGGTAAATATAGCTGTTGGAGGGATGATAATATTTTTTGTGGAAATCAAGGAACTCCTCATAAGTAAGCTCCGGAATCACAGCCGGATCTCCTCCGGACTCACAGCCATATGTGGTATGGGGATACAGGGAATTCATCATTTCTCTCTCCAGCACATCATCAGGAGAAGAAAATGCTCCCTTCATCTCATTATACACCACACCATTAATCTTAAGCTCGTCTTCGGCATTCTCTAATTCATAATGCCAGCCCTCCTGCCGAAAAATGGATTCATTCTTATAGATATTAGGATAAAATACCGCATCCAGATACACATGTACCAGATTCTGAAAATCCTTATCATTGCAGCTAGCCACCGGATAAATTGTCTTATCCGGATATGTCATGGCATTTAAAAAGGTATTCAGGGAACCCTTTACCAGCTCAACAAAAGGATCTTTAACAGGAAACTCCCTTGAACCGCAAAGCACGGAATGCTCCAAAATATGTGCCACTCCCGTGGAATCCTTGGGCGGTGTACGAAAGCCGATATAAAATACCTTGTTCTCATCATCGTTCTGAATCAGGGCAACCTTGGCTCCTGTCTTTTTATGTCTGCACAGATAGCTTACACTATTGATATCTGCAATCTCTCTTTTCTCAATGACCTCATAGGTCTTTAACTCCTCCACTCTCATCCGTCAGTAACTCCTTTACCTAAATTTTTCTTAAAAGGCCATCAGTGCAAGCTTACTCATTTTCAGCTCCTGCACCACCACACCTTTTGCCTCCTTTTCAGCAACGCTCATCTGCGTCAGCTGCTCCACTGTGAGCATTTTGGTCACATATTGTTTTTTCTTCTTCCCCGTGAGGGTCTTCCGTTCTTCCATAATGTTTATTTTTACTTTTGCCTTGATTTGTCCGTATATTTTCACCAGAAAGCTCTTAGGCTCCAGATAATAGAGCTGTGTCTCCAATGTATCCTCCGGACTTGACTCCGGCAGGATATAGCGTTCCACAATCAGGCGGAATTTAAACGGAATCTCCCCTTCATTTATCAGCTCATCCAGTGTATATTTCGTTCCGACATACAAGAAACCTGTATCCTGCATGCTGTATTTGTTGTCTTCATAAAAGGTCTTTTGCATAACCTACCTCGTCTCAATGTACTCAATCTGAAAACCGCTCATCTGCACCGCATCCTGAATGGACTTCACAGACATACCGGTTTCCCGGGCTAATTCCTCCACAGTAACCTTGCGCTGCAAATCCTCGCTGAGTTCTCTTGCTTTTTCAGAAACCTTATTAACCTTGTCAACTACCTTTTGGTCTTTTTTTTCATTTGCGACATTTTCCGCAATATATTCCTCCATGGCATCCATAATCAGCTTGGCAAGCATCCCTTGCGCTTCATCCGGCTTTTCCAGACTTCCGAGCATACCCGTGCCAAACGCAAGTGCCACATTCCCTTCTCCGATTAAATCCTCCAGGAAAACACCCTGCCCCGCATACAGCCTGGCAATCTCCACCACATCCTTAAGATGCACCTCCACCAGCTTATTTCGTGCCTCCGTATCACCGGCCATGGCAGAAATTGTGTATGCCTGAACCTGACCATCCGTGTATACAGGCAGCTGTGCAATCTCATCCAGATAATCCTGCAGATAATCCCTCTCCTCATCCGACAGATAATCATCCGGATTTATCGGTGTGCCAATACCTACCTTATGCTTTACCAGATAATCAAATACCATCTGCAGCTGATTCTGATCCAGCTTAAGCACCGCAAACGCTTCCTTTACCTGTTCCTCACTGACGCAGTTTCCCTGCTCCTTGGCCAAGGTACGAATCTCCTCCAGTGTCTTGGCAAATACTAATTCTTTATCCATATATAATCCTATTCCTCCTCATACTTCACCTGCACACATTTACTTCACATGCTCATGGGTAAACAAATGCTCCTGACAATACTCATAATTGCCGTCACATTTGGAG
>CAYOHU010000249.1:0-2189 GCA_964403845.1 uncultured Acetatifactor sp. | reverse complement strand
ATTCATGCTTTGGCAAATAAGGACTGATCAGAACCCATTCCTCTTTTCCTCCGGTCGTTTTCACCAAGGTATGCTTTCCGTCCGTGGACGGATCATTTTCCGTCGTAACCTCCGTTTCCTTCTGTGTTTCTTCCACAGAAGGTGCTTCTGTTTCCTCCGGATATTTATCCCAGAAATCAAGGTCTTCAGGTGACAGGGTACTTCCTGTCAGAATATCACCGGTATCCGGATATTCTGAACGATTACCAATAGCCTCTGTTGCTGTTACATCCGGTGAACTATGTATAACATTATTATCACGCGGCTCCTTGCTGTTTATCAAAAGAACCAATACCAAAATCGCGCCCACGAACAAAGTGACTGCCACAATAGCCGTAACCACTGTAGGTGTCAAAGCGGAACGCTCCTCGAAATCATTTGGAAGCTGCATCCCTTCCCTCCTTCTATTCTGCAGATGCTCCGAAAGCCTTTTTCCTTCCTGAGCACTCTGACCATCACATTTTATCAGGCCTTCGCAATAGCCTTCTTGGGACACCTTTCAGCACAGACACCGCAGCCGGTACATTTCTCATGATCAATGATTGCATGAAAATCTTCCACCCTTACTGCGCCCTGCGGGCAATTTTTAACACAAATCCCGCAACCGATACACCCAACGTCACATGCTTTCATCGTTACCGGACCTTTGTCTGTAGAGCTGCACGCTACAACCTGTTTGGCATCGTAGGGAATCAGGGAAATCAAACGCTTCGGACATACTTCAATACATTGTCCGCAGGCTCTGCATTTCTCCTTATTCACCACTGCGATACCTTTCACGATCCGAATCGCATCAAAGGGACAAACCTTAGCGCAGGTACCAAACCCAAGGCAACCGTTGTTACAGGATTTCGGACCGCCGTTAGGCACAAAGCTAAGCATCCGGCAATCCTCCACCCCGTTGTACTCATAATCCGCTTTTGCCTTTTCGCAGTCACCCTGGCAGTGCACATAAGCCACCTTTTTTTCAGTTTTCTCTGCTTTCACACCCAAAATCTCTGCTATCTGTTCTCCGACAGCATCACCGCCCACGGGGCAGGCATTTACAGCAGCCTCCCCCTTGGCAATTGCAGCTGCGAGACCGGAACAGCCTGCAAAGCCGCATCCACCGCAATTATTCCCCGGCAAAGCCGCTAGGACTGCTTCTTCCTTTTCATTCGTTTCTACCTTAAACTTAATACCTGCAACCCCAAGAAAGAGTCCTACTAAAATTCCGACAACGCCCACGACCGCCGCAGCTATTATAATTTCCATTATATTCATATGCCGTTCCTCCTTTTATAACAATCCTGAGAAGCCACAGAATGCGATTGCCATAAGCCCTGCTGTCAACAATACCATGGGCATTCCGCGAAAGGATTTCGGAACATCATTATATTCCATTTTCTCGCGCAGACCTGCCAGAATTACAATGGAAATGGTGAAGCCCACGGCGGTTGCAAAACCGTTTACAACACCGGTTATAATATCATACTCTTTCTGCACATTGGTAATCGCTACCCCAAGAACCGCGCAGTTCGTTGTAATAAGAGGTAAATACACCCCCAATGCCTCATAGAGAGAAGGCATTGCCTTTCGAAGAAACATTTCCACAAACTGTACCAAGGCTGCAATCACAAGAATAAATACAATGGTCTGCAGATATTCCACACCTAATGCCTGAAGCACGTACTTATAGATCACACCGGCTACTGCACTGGCCAGAGTAATCACAAAAATAACCGCAGTTCCCATTCCTGCCGCTGTTTTTATCTTCTTAGATACACCAAGGAAGGGGCAGAGACCGAGGAACTGGCTAAGCACTACATTGCTCACAAGAGAGGAGCTGATCAACAAAAGTAGCATATCTTTTACTGTATCCATTTATTCACCCTCCTCTTCCAAATGTATGATTCCAAATTCATCGTCCGTTACTTCTGTTTCTGCTGCTTTCCCGTCTGCTAAATCCGCTGCATTTCCCTTGCGTTTCGCCTTCGTGTCGTAGAATCGCTTGGTGCAGCCGCTGTCAGAACAATTTATACAGTCCTCGTTGCAGCCGGACTGAATCCTGCTGACATCCTTCCCCTTTTTTTCTCCGCGAAGCTTAATATAATTCTGCAATGCCGTAAGCATTGCCAACACAAAGAACGCCCCGGGAGACAACACAAAGA
>CAYOHU010000248.1:0-2243 GCA_964403845.1 uncultured Acetatifactor sp. | reverse complement strand
ATCAATGGGTTAATGCCTCTATATTTTTCATCAAGTGTCGAAGATGGGATTATAACATAAATAAGGATGGTTTTGATACTGCTTTTGTAAAAACGCATACATTCTTTACTTTTTGATTGTAATTCGATATACTTGATAGGGATATGAGAAGGTTGTATTTTATTTTTTTTAGCTGCAAAAGCGGCGGAATGAGGGGAAATATGCCGGAACCGGAATTGAATCAGCAAAATGAATTCATGATAGAAAAAATTAAGGAACGGCCTGTCAATAAGAAAAAGCTTCTGCGGCGTACAATAATTACCGCTGCCATGGCAGTTATTTTCGGATTGATTGCATGTTTTACGTTTCTGGTGTTGGAACCGGTAATCAGTAACCTACTGTATCCGGAAGAAAAAGCACAGATCGTGGTATTTCCGGAGGATCAGGAGGAAATGTCACCGGAAGAAATGCTGGCAGACAATATGCAGCTGGAAAACCAGGCTAACCAGACATCGGAGACGGAAAATAATGTGGAGATTAACAAGGAGGAGATAGAAAAAATCGTCTCTGATATCACGCTGGATACAGAAAATTACAGACAGTTATACGATGCAATGGAAAGCTATGTGGAGACATTAAGTAAATCCATGGTGACTGTGACAGGTGTTACCTCTAACATAGACTGGTTCAATAACGTGGAGCAGAGTGAGCACCAGTCCTCGGGAGTCATTATTGCGGAAAATGGCAAGGAATTACTGATACTGGTCGATTACAAACCCTTGCGAAACGCAGAGAGTATGTCATTAACAATTTACAATAATGTGCAGATAGAGGCACAATTAAAGGATGTGGATGTCACAACCAATCTGGCTGTCATCGCTGCGGATCTGAATGAACTGAAAAAAGAAATGTCCATAGAAAAACTGCCAATCGCAACTCTGGGTTCCTCCAATCTGAAATCGATCGTTGGCTTACCTGTAATAGCATTGGGCAGTCCTATGGGAAGTATGGGATCCGTAGGTTACGGAATAGTGACAGCGCAGGGCAGACAGCAGAAGGAGGCTGACACATACTATCGGATCATGCAGACAGATATTGTGGGAAGTACGAATTCGGGCGGCGTATTATTTAATCTAAGCGGACAAGTAATCGGCATAATCACCAATAATAAGTTAAATTCTGACATGGCGAACATGATTACCGCATATGGTATTTCAGATTTGAAAAAGCGTGTGGAGAATATGTCAAATGGAAAGAAAACGGCATATCTTGGAATCAGTGGTGTGGACGTGACCAGAAAAGTAAACGAAGAACTGCAGGTGCCCTACGGTGCGTATATAACAGAAATTGATATGGATTCTCCTTCCATGCTGGCAGGTATTCAGCAGGGGGATGTGCTGGTAGCGATTGATGACAGAACCATAGATACATATGCGCAATACATCGCGATACTCATGCAGCTTGAGGTTGGCGAGACAGTGGAAGTGACGGTCATGCGGCAGTCACAGGATAAATACAAAGAAATGAGTTTTGATATTGTATTAGGAGAAAGGTAAAGAAGATGAAATATATAAAAGAATTAAAAGAAGGCGACCGTATATTTGATATTTATCTCTGCAAGCATAAGCAGGCAGCAGTGACCAAGAACGGAAAGCCGTATGAAAATGTGATTTTGCAGGACAAAACGGGCACCATTGATGCAAAGGTATGGGAGCCAAACAATCCGGGAATCAGTGAATATGATGCCCTGGATTATATTGAAGTATACGGTGATGTGAGCAGCTTTCAAGGTGCGCTCCAAATCAGTGTAAAGAGAATCCGTGTTTGCCGGGAGGAGGAATACAATCCCGCAGATTATCTGCCGGTGAGCTCTAAGAATATCGATACCATGTATGAGGAGCTTCTCGGGCTGATTCAGAGTATTCAGAATACATATTTAAGAAAGCTTTTGGAGAGCTTCTTTGTAAAGGATGAAGCCTTAGTAAAAGCTTTTCGTAATTCCTCCGCTGCAAAGACGGTGCATCATGGCTTTGTGGGAGGACTTCTGGAGCATACCTTAAGTGTGACGAAGCTCTGTGATTACTATTGTTCGGCCTATTCGATTCTCAACAGAGATTTGCTGCTGACTGCAGCCATATGCCACGACATTGGTAAGACAAAAGAAATCTCTCCTTTTCCGGAGAATGATTATACGGATGACGGACAGCTGCTGGGACATATTGTAATGGGTTCCCAGATGATAGCGGAGCATGCCGGACAAATAG
>CAYOHU010000247.1:1065-2268 GCA_964403845.1 uncultured Acetatifactor sp. | reverse complement strand
CTGTATTTCCAGTCAAAATGACGGAACATATTCTCATAGCGTTCCTCACCCGTACCTAATACAACAAACTGAATGTCATCCTGACACAGCTCATCCATCACATAGGCAATCAAATCCAGCCCTTTCTGATCTGTTAAACGGGAAACCAAACCGATCATCATCTTCTTATCATCTGCCGCCAACCCCAATTCATGCTGCAGGGCTCGCTTGTTTTTTACCTTTTCCTTTCGGAAATTAATGGCACTGTACGGCTTAACAATATATTGATCGGTCTCGGGATTGAAAGCATCATAATCAATACCGTTCACAATACCACGCAGATCACCGCTGCGTGCCCTTAGAAGTCCATCCAGACCCTCACCGAAAAAGGCTGTCTTGATCTCCTCAGCATAGGTATCACTTACCGTGGTCACCGCATCTGCAAAGACAATTCCTCCCTTTAACAGATTCGCATCTTTATAGGCTTCCAATTTGTCCGGTGTAAAATAATACTCAGGAAGTCCGGTAATACTCTGCACGGTCTTGGGATCCCATCTTCCCTGAAATTTCAGGTTATGGATCGTAATGACAGATTTCATATTGCGGTAAAAATCCCCCTCATGGAATCGTTCCTTCAGGTACACAGGAATCAATCCCGTCTGCCAGTCATGACAATGAACAAGCTCCGGCTGAAAGCCGACTACCGGCAGGATAGAGAGCACCGCCTTGGAGAAATAGGCATATTTTTCAATTTCAAACAAGGGATCATCACAATAGGGCTTGGGACCGCCGAAATAATATTCACTGTCTATAAAGTAATAGTGTACGCCATCTTCAATGGCCTCCAATACACCAACATACTCATTCTTCCAATTATATTCCATATAGAAATGTGTAACATATCGGAGCTTATCCTTCATTTCCTGCTTCATGCAGGCATATTTGGGGATGACAACTCTGACATCATAATATTCCTTATCAATGCATTTCGGCAGGGAACCTACTACATCCGCAAGTCCGCCGGTTTTAATAAATGGTACTCCTTCCGATGCCGCAAAAAGAATCTTCTTCATTCGAACCCTCCGTGCTTCGCTCTCACTCTCCGCGCTTCACTCTCGTCATGCTCCAAAATTCGGCTTGCTTCGCAATCCGCGCGCTTCGCGCTTCCGCTCACTCTCCGCGCTTCACTCTCGTCATGCTCCAAAATTCGGCTTGCTTCGCAAT
>CAYOHU010000247.1:0-965 GCA_964403845.1 uncultured Acetatifactor sp. | reverse complement strand
CCGCGCGCTTCGCGCTTCCTAATTTTGTCGCTAAGATATCAGCTGAAATCAAATGCCGCCTTCGGCGTCGCTTGATTTCCTGCTGATATCTTACATTATACATCATTACTGGCGGTAAGACAATCGGATTTTGTCCGCGATCAATGCAATAAATTCTGAGTTGGTGGGTTTTCCTTTACCGGTATCGATTGTGTATCCGAACAGTGCATCCAGCGTCTCCATTCTTCCTCTGCTCCAAGCCACCTCAATGGCATGACGGATTGCACGCTCCACCCGGCTGGGCGTTGTCTGAAAACGTTTGGCAATTGTGGGGTACAATATCTTGGTAATAGAACTGATCATGGACGGATTCTCCACCGACATCATAATCGCCTCCCTAAGATACTGATATCCCTTAATGTGCGCCGGCACACCGATTTCATGTATCATATCTGTCACATCCTGTTCCAAATCATGTACTTCTTCCACCTGCTTCTGTTCCTTTTCCACATGTACCTGAACTGCATCACTTTTGGTAGATGGTACGGTAATCATAATCTGGAATTCCTTATTTGCACTCATTAAATCTCCCAAAATTTTGTATACCTTGTCATTATCTTTCGTAGTTGTAATGTTTAGTTGCTCCATCAAACTACCTCCAACGTCTAAAAGACTTAAATTTCGTACCTTACTATTATAAAATGATAATGTTTTCCGCTTCAACTGTAAGTCATCGCAAAAAATCTACAAATTCTCCGAATCTATACTTCTCTGTTTTTCACAATTGTTTATCCTATAATTTTGGTATATACTGATAAGGTGATGCGGTGCTTGATATTCATCAACCTGCACGGCTCCGAATAATTAAAATAAAGGTAACTATTCAGCATTCCATTCGCAAAAGCGTGCTTTCAGCACTTTCCTTTTGCGAATGTGGTTACTTCGCCACATAAATCTGTAAATACACTTCTGCTCATGCAAGCATG
>CAYOHU010000246.1:0-2294 GCA_964403845.1 uncultured Acetatifactor sp. | reverse complement strand
CTCTCAAAGATCTTCATATCCTGCTCCCCATAGATGTTCATGGCAACCGCCTCATCCCGTCTCTCGGAATGCGCCATCTTACCAAAGCATCTGCCGTCGGGAGAAGTGATACCCTCAATGGAGCAGTAGGAACCATTGATATTGTACTCTTCATCCATAGTTACATTTCCGTTTTGGTCAGCATACTGGGTAGCCACCTGTCCGTTGGCAAACAGCTTATCCAGCCACTCCTTCGGAGCAACAAAACGTCCTTCCCCATGAGAAGCGGGGTTACAATAGGTTGCACCAAGCTCTGCTCCCTGCAGCCATGGAGATTTGTTGGAAACCACCTTGGTATAAACCATCTTGGAAATATGTCGATTGATTGTATTGAAGGTCAAGGTAGGAGAATCCTGACTTTGTCCTACAATTTCACCGTAGGGCACCAACCCCAGCTTGACCAATGCCTGGAAACCATTACAGATACCAAGCGCCAGACCATCTCTCTCATTTAACAGCTTCCACACAGCTTCCTTCATCTTCTCATTCTGGAACGCAGTTGCAAAGAATTTCGCACTACCATCCGGCTCATCACCTGCGGAGAATCCGCCGGGGAACATGATAATCTGCGCCTGTCCGATTGCCTTTTCAAACTCTGCTACGGAGGTGCGGATATCCTCTGCGGTCAGGTTCTTAAATACTTTGGTGATTACGTTTGCTCCGGCACGCTCAAATGCCTTTGCACTGTCGTATTCACAGTTCGTTCCCGGGAACACAGGAATGAATACGGTAGGTTTTGCTATTTTGTGCTTGCATACATAAATACTGTCAGCCTTATAAACATTGCTTGCCACAGCATCGGTATCCTTCACAGCCTTCGTAGGGAATACCTTCTCCAGCTTGGAGGTCCATGCCGCAAGTGCCTCGTCCATGGTAATCCTTACATCACCATATACAAATACAGGTTCTTCGGTAACTGTACCGATTACGGTATAATCCATCTCCGCCGCATCCAGCTTAGCCAGTTCGTCAGCCGGAATTTCTGCAATAATATCGCCAAGACCATTTGCGAAAAGATCATCCGTGGTCATCTCATCATCAATCCTTACACCCAGCTTGTTGCCGAATGCCATCTTTGATACGGCTGCTGCCACGCCCTTAGAATCCAATGCATACGCAGACACTATTGTCTTATTTACAGTCAATTCATGAATTGCAGCGTAAAGCTTCGCTACTGCCTCATACATAGGAATATCAAAATCATCCTTCTCGATTTCAAAGCGAACCAGCTTATTGCCCGCTTTCTTAAGCTCAGGCGTTACAACCTCACCATGCTTTGCAATATCCACTGCAAAGGATACCAGTGTGGGCGGTACATCAATATCATTAAAGGTTCCGGACATACTGTCTTTGCCGCCAATGGAAGGAAGCCCGAAGCCAATCTGCGCATCATAAGCACCAAGGAGTGCAGCGAAGGGCTGACTCCAACGGGAGGGATCACCGGTCATTCGGCGGAAATACTCCTGAAAGGTGAAACGAATCTTGCTGAAATCACCACCGGTTGCAACAATCTTAGCCATAGATTCTACCACTGCGTATACTGCACCGTGATAGGGACTCCATGAGGACAGGTAAGGATCAAAGCCATAACTCATCATGGTAACGGTATCCGTCTTTCCCTTCAATACGGGAAGCTTTGCTACCATAGCCTGTGTCTCCGTGAGCTGATATTTACCGCCATAGGGCATCAGTACGCTGCCTGCGCCAATGGAAGAATCGAACATCTCCACAAGTCCCTTCTGGGAGCAGACATTCAGATCGTTTAACAGAGCAAGCCATGCGCTCTTAACATCGCCTTCTTCCAGCTTCTCACCTACAGCTTCTACCGCCCATTTATCAAAATAATTCTCATCCTCCGCAGGGATGTCAACCTTAACAGTTGTCTCCTGATGTGCACCGTTGGTGTCCAAAAATGCACGCTTCAGATTCACAATACTGGTGCCTCTCCAGTTCAGAACCAGTCTGGGTTCCTCCGTAACGGTTGCCACCGGAATCGCCTCGAGATTCTCTTCTGCTGCATAACCCAGGAAGCTCTCCACATCCTTAGGGTCAACCACTACAGCCATACGCTCCTGAGACTCGGAGATTGCAAGCTCGGTGCCATCCAAGCCTGCGTATTTCTTGGGTACCTTATCCAAATCAACTGTCAGACCATCTGCCAACTCTCCGATGGCAACAGACACACCGCCTGCACCAAAGTCATTACATTTCTTAATCAGACGGCTTACCTCTGCTCTACGGAAAAGCCTCTGGAT
>CAYOHU010000245.1:0-2298 GCA_964403845.1 uncultured Acetatifactor sp. | reverse complement strand
GTGTTAATACTAAAAATACCATTTATTCCGAGCTGCTGTCTGTAAAACAGGAACTTATTGACATCGAAAACCGTTTACGTGAGACCGAGGAGGCCATGAAGCATGCGAAGGACACGGAGCTGGATACTCTGATGAAGCAATACTCCTCTCTCACCCATGCCTTTGAAATCGGTGACGGCTATTCTTACAAAAGTGAGCTGATCGGTGTCTTAAAAGGGTTAGGTTTTACCGAGGAAGATTTCAACAAATCCATCTCCACCCTCTCCGGCGGTCAGAAAACCCGGGTTGCACTGGGCAAGCTGCTTTTACAGAAGCCTGATTTAATTATTCTGGATGAGCCTACCAACCATTTGGATATGAACTCTATCGCATGGCTTGAAACCTATTTGCTGAATTATAAGGGAGCCGTGATTATTGTATCTCATGACCGCTACTTTCTGGATCGTATTGCCAACAAGGTGATTGAAATTGATCAGACCAAGGCCACTTCCTTTATCGGCAATTATTCAGACTATGCCGCCAAAAAAGAACAGCTTCGTGTAGCGGCATTAAATGCTTACTTCAATCAACAGCGTGAGATCAGGCATCAGGAGGAGGTCATAGAAAAGCTTCGCTCCTTCAACCGGGAGAAATCCATCAAGCGTGCTGAAAGCCGTGAGAAAATGCTTGATAAGATAGAGGTTCTGGAAAAGCCTTCAGAAGTCCGGACGGATATGAAGCTGACTCTCACACCTTACAAGCAAAGCGGTAATGATGTGCTGACCGTGGAGAATCTTTCCAAATCCTTCGGTAATCTTCAGCTTTTTTCAGATGTTTGCTTTGAATTAAAACGCGGAGAACATGTAGCCATCATCGGCGATAACGGAACCGGTAAAACCACTCTTCTGAAAATCATAAATGAACTGCTCCCGGCTGACAGCGGAAGTTTTAAGTTGGGAGCCAATGTTGAGATTGGTTACTATGATCAGGAGCATCACGTATTGCATACCGAGAAAACTCTCTTTGAAGAAATTTCAGATGAATATCCCTATCTCACCAACACGGAAATTCGGAATATTCTCGCTGCATTTCTGTTTACCGGTGAGGATGTATTTAAGCGAATCAGCGATTTAAGCGGTGGTGAGCGAGGTCGTGTATCTCTGGCAAAGCTGATGCTCTCAGAAGCCAATTTTCTTGTTCTGGATGAGCCAACCAACCATCTGGATATTATGTCAAAGGAAATCTTAGAGGACGCAATCAACAATTACGAGGGAACGGTGCTGTATGTGTCCCATGATCGTTATTTTATCAACAAAACCGCACACCGCATCCTCGATTTGACCAACCATCATTTCGTCAATTATATTGGAAATTACGACTACTATCTGGAAAAACATGATACCGTGATGGCTGCTGCGACAGCCCATCTCTCCGTCCAGCCGCAGACTGACGCTGACATACAGAAAACCTTGAATTCCGAAAACAAGCTGGACTGGAAAGCCCAAAAAGAAGAACAGGCAAGGCTTCGTAAAATAGAAAATGACCTGAAGAAATGTGAAGAAAACATCGCCCTGCTGGAGAAGCGCAATTCCCAGATAGATGCAGAAATGGTCAAGCCCGAGAATGCCACCAATTCTGTTAAGCTTCAAGAGCTGGCTACCGAGCAGGGCAAAAACAATACTGAACTGGAACAATTATATGAACTTTGGGAAGCTTTAGCTTCTGAATAAAAACTTATTTTTCCTGCATTTTCGTCAGTCCAAGCAATCCCCAGTACCAATGCGTTTCATTTATAATGTAAAAGCATTATCTATATACAAAAGTTTGTTTGGGCTGATAATTTACATCAAGCTGTCCAAGGTCTCTCTGATTGCCTGAATAAACTCTAAGCTGTTGAGAATGACGGGATGTTCACAGGTAGAGATCAAAGAAAGGCTCTTTGTCATCTTGCCATCCTCAATCGTCTTGATACATGCCTGCTCAAGCTTGTCTGCAAAATCACAAAGCTCATTGATTCCATCCAGTTCGCCACGTTTACGAAGAGCTCCCGTCCATGCATAAATGGTTGCAATAGAGTTGGTGGAGGTTTCCTCTCCCTTTAAGTGCTTATAGTAATGACGCTGTACAGTGCCATGAGCTGCCTCATACTCATATACACCGCTGGGAGATACCAATACTGAAGTCATCATGGATAAATCTCCATATGCCGTAGCAACCATGTCTGACATTACATCACCATCATAATTCTTACAAGCCCAGATGAATCCACCCTCAGAACGAATCACACGTGCTACTGCATCATCAATCAAGGTATAGAAA
>CAYOHU010000244.1:0-2334 GCA_964403845.1 uncultured Acetatifactor sp. | reverse complement strand
GATATTGCCGGCAAGGTGGTTGTGGCAGATATTGCGAAGATGCCGCATATGCTGATTGCGGGAGCTACAGGCTCGGGAAAGTCAGTTTGTATCAATACATTAATTATGAGTATTCTCTACAAGGCACATCCTGATGATGTTAAGCTGATCATGGTGGATCCCAAGGTGGTGGAATTAAGTGTTTATAACGGAATCCCACATTTGTTGATTCCTGTTGTGACAGATCCGAAAAAAGCATCCGCTGCTTTACACTGGGGGGTAAGCGAGATGGAGGATCGCTATCGGAAGTTTGCTGATTTTAACGTAAGGGATTTAAAGGGCTACAATAAAAAAGTAGAGAGCATGCGCGAAGGCGGTGATGAGACAGCACCGGCAAAAATGCCGCAGATTGTTATCATAGTAGATGAGCTTGCGGATTTGATGATGGTGTGTCCCGGTGAGGTGGAAGAATCCATTTGTCGTCTGGCGCAGCTTGCGAGGGCGGCAGGGATTCATTTAATTATTGCAACCCAACGTCCCAGCGTGGATGTTATTACGGGACTAATCAAGGCAAATATGCCAAGCCGTGTAGCGTTCTCTGTATCAAGCGGTGTGGATTCCCGTACCATTCTTGATATGAATGGCGCTGAGAAGCTGCTTGGCAAAGGAGATATGTTGTTTTATCCTCAGGGATATAGTAAGCCGGCGCGCATTCAGGGTGCATTTGTCTCCGATAAGGAAGTGTCTGATGTGGTTGATTTTTTGAAAAATCAGACTCTGGGAAATACTTATGCAGAGGATATCGAAGAGAAAATCATAAATATCGGTACTTCTTCCGCATCCGGTGGTGCAGGCGGTGGCAGTGCAAGGGATGATTATTTTGAGGAAGCCGGTCGTTTTATTATCGACAAGGATAAGGCGTCGATTGGTATGCTGCAGAGAGTATTGAAAATAGGATTTAACAGAGCTGCGAGAATCATGGATCAGCTTTGCGAGTATGGTGTCGTTGGTGAAGAGGAAGGCACGAAACCGCGAAAGGTATTGATGAGTATGGAACAATTTGAGCAGCTGTTGGAAGAAATTTAGTGCTGGTGTCAGGTAAAGTTAGGAGGAATATACAAATGAAAACAGATATTCAGATTGCACAGGAAGCGGAAATGCAGCCGATTACACAGGTTGCGGAAGCTCTGGGAATTACAATGGATGAATTGGAATTGTACGGAAAATATAAGGCTAAAATTTCGGATGAATACATCAATAAGGTGCAGTCCAATCCCGATGGAAAATTAATTCTGGTGACGGCAATTAATCCGACTCCGGCCGGAGAGGGAAAGACAACTACCAGCGTCGGATTAGGGCAGGCATTTGGCAAATTAGGTAAAAAAGCAATCATAGCATTACGAGAGCCTTCTCTGGGTCCCTGCTTCGGTATAAAAGGGGGCGCTGCAGGTGGCGGTTATGCACAGGTTGTTCCCATGGAGGACTTAAATCTTCATTTCACCGGAGACTTCCACGCAATTACCTCTGCAAATAATCTGTTGGCAGCTCTATTGGATAATCATATTCAGCAGGGAAACGAATTGCAGATTGATACCAGACAAATCGTTTGGAAAAGATGTGTGGATATGAATGATCGTGTCCTTCGAAATATCGTTGTGGGACTTGGAAATAAAATGGATGGTGTTGTGCGCGAGGACCATTTTGTTATTACTGTAGCAAGTGAGATTATGGCAATTCTTTGTTTGGCTTCTGATATGAATGATCTGAAGGAACGCCTGTCTAAAATTGTGGTAGCATACAATTATGCAGGGGAACCCGTGACTGCCGGACAATTACAAGCAGTGGGTGCGATGGCAGCGTTGCTCAAGGATGCCATGAAACCTAACCTGATTCAGACTCTTGAGCATACACCGGCATTGGTACATGGAGGACCTTTTGCAAATATCGCTCATGGTTGTAATTCCGTGCGTGCCACTAGAACAGCTTTGAAGATGGCTGATTATTGTATTACAGAAGCCGGATTCGGTGCAGATTTGGGAGCTGAGAAGTTTTTTGATATCAAGTGTCGTATGGCAGGATTAAAGCCGGATGCAGTTGTGCTGGTGGCAACCATTCGTGCTTTAAAATATAACGGCGGTGTGGCAAAGGCAGATTTGAACAAGGAGAATATAGAGGCTCTTCAGAAGGGTATTACTAATTTGGAAAAACACATTGAAAATCTTCAGAAATTTGGTGTCCCTGTTGTGGTAACGCTGAATTCCTTTGTAACAGATACTGCAGCAGAGAATGATTTTGTCCGCAATTTCTGTCAGGAGAGAAATTGTGAATTCGCATTATCCGAGGTATGGGAGAAAG
>CAYOHU010000243.1:0-2355 GCA_964403845.1 uncultured Acetatifactor sp. | reverse complement strand
CCATTGAATTGTCAGCAGACGGACCAATTAAGCCTCCCTATGCAGTTTACTTTCAAGGTGGTCTTACCTGGCAGCATGCAAAATATGGTATTTTGAAATCCTTGCAATCACTGGTAGATAAGGGCTTGGTGAAAAGAGAGGATTTAAAGGGATAAGCCGGAAGCTTATGTAATATTTTGTAGATATTCCGCAAAATAAAATAAAGGAATTTTATGTACAGATAATTTTTTTTGTGATAATATTATATACTGTATGAGGTTTCCTTTTTTGGGCAGAAAAGGAGAAGGAGTATTATCCAGAACAAAAGAGAACGGAGGAATCATCTTGAAAAAAGTAAACTGGGTACTGGTACTTCTGGTGCTGGTTGGATTTGTAATCGGAAGGTTTATCGGAACCTATTTTGATGGCAGCTTCTTAAATTATGGACAGACCTTCGGATTAAGTACTCCGGTACAGCTTGACTTGGGCTTTGTTATATTGACCTTTGGATTGCAGATTCAGATTACCATTGCCAGTGTGCTCGGTGTAATCATCTCATTGGTCTTGTATAAATTTATTCGTTAGATAATCACAGGATGCGTCGAAGAAGGCAAAGGAGACGCATGAAGCAAGGTAAGAAAGAAAGCATACAGACACAGGATATGCCTTATGAGCGATTTGTAAGGTTTGGTTCGGAGAGTCTGACAGAAAGTGAATTGATCGCAATTATTTTGCGCACAGGTACCAAGGATTGCAGTGCCCTTGAGCTTGCAAAGCAGGTGCTTTCTCTGGCGAGGTATCCCAGAGAAGGTCTTTTGGGTCTATATGATGTGACGCTGGAAGAGCTGATGGGGATTAAGGGAATTGGAATGGTTAAGGCAATTAAGTTAAAATGTCTGACAGAATTGTCCATGCGTATCAGCAGAGCCTGTGCCGGACAGGGATTAAGCTTTACCGATTCTGAAATGGTTGCAGGTTATTATATGGAGAAGCTGAGGCACAAGGATACAGAAAGCGTATTTTTGATTTGCCTGGATTCTAAGGGACAGATGCTGCAGGAAAAAATGATCTCCAATGGCAGTGTGAACATGTCACTGATATCACCCAGAGAGATTTTTCTGGAGGCATTGCATGCAAAAGCAGTCAATATTATTTTGGTACACAATCATCCCAGCGGTGACCCTGCTCCCAGCAGAAGTGATAAGGAATTAACGCAAAACGTCAGGGAATTGGGGGATAAAATGAATATTCCTCTCCTTGACCATATAATTATTGGTGATAACAGATATACTAGTTTCAGAGAGAAAAATTTTTACTTATAGAAAGGAGTTGTCATTTTGGCTAACAATGCATTCGGTATCGATTTAGGTACTAATAATATTAAAATTTACAGTAGAAATGATGATCATATTCTGGTAGAGAAGAATATGATTGCTATTGAAAATAAGAATACTCTTTTTGCTTATGGTGATTCTGCATTTGAAATGTATGAGAAAGCACCTGCAAATATTCATATTTCTTATCCATTGTCCAATGGTGTGATTGCTGATATAAAAAATATGGAAACGCTGGTTAAGTATTTTATTGCAGATATTCAGAAGGGGAATACTAAGCCCTCCGATTTTTTGATTGCAGTTCCTACTGATGTGACGGAGGTGGAGAAGAGAGCTTTTTACGATTTGATCAGAGATGCCAATGTGAAGGCTAAGAGAATCATGGTTGTAGAGAAGGCTGTGGCAGATGGTCTCGGTATGGATATTGATGTAAAAAACTCTCAGGGTGTCCTTGTAGTAAATGTAGGATATGAGACCACAGAAATCTCCATTCTCTCTCTGGGCGGTATTGTGTTAAGCCGCTTGATTAAGGTAGGAGGAGTGAAGTTTGATGAAGCAATCCGCGCTGCTGTCAGAAGGGAATTCAGTCTGATTATCGGTGGAAAGACTGCAGAGAATGTGAAAATTAGTTTAAAAGCTTTGGAAGAGGAGAAAACCGGCGCACTTGTTTATGGTCGTGATATTGTAACCGGGTTGCCTGTAGAGAGAGAAATCCCTACTAAGCTTGTGGATGAATGTCTGGAGGAGCATTTTAATACTATTATTGATAATGTTAAAGTGATTCTGGAGAGAACGCCGCCTGAGCTTGCGGCAGATATATATCGCCATGGAATTTTCCTTACCGGTGGAGCATCACAGGTAAATCATTTGGCTGAAAGATTGGCTTCGGGAACAGGTCTGAAGGTAAATACTGCAGAAAATCCGACTACAAGCGTGGTGTTGGGTCTGTCTAAGATTATTAAGGATGACAACTATAAATCAGTAGCATATGCAATTGAAGGGATGAGTAAATGAGCCCGATTATAAAAAGAAAAGGGGAGAG
>CAYOHU010000242.1:0-2358 GCA_964403845.1 uncultured Acetatifactor sp. | reverse complement strand
TGCTCCAGCAACGTCAGGATCTCATTAATATTGGAAATCTTCTTATAGGTAATCAAAATATACGGATTGTCAAGAACGGCCTCCATCTTATCCATATCTGTAGCCATATATGCGGAAATGTATCCTCTGTCAAACTGCATACCCTCTACAAGGTCAAGCTCCGTCTGCATGGTTTTGGATTCTTCAATCGTGATTACACCGTCACCGCTGACCTTCTCCATAGCGTCTGCTACCAGCTGTCCTACTTCCTCATCCCCTGCGGAAATTGCTGCTACTCTTGCAATATGATTTTTACCGTTTACCTTCTGGCTCATCTTTGCAATGGACTCTACAGCACAATCAGTGGCTTTCTTCATACCCTTTCTTAAAATGATCGGATTTGCTCCTGCTGCCAGATTCTTCATTCCTGCGTTGATCATTGCCTGTGCTAAAACAGTAGCAGTGGTAGTACCGTCACCTGCTACATCATTTGTCTTGGTAGCAACCTCCTTTACAAGCTGCGCACCCATATTCTCAAATGCATCCTCCAGCTCAATTTCCTTTGCAATGGTAACGCCATCGTTGGTGATCAGAGGAGCACCGAAGGACTTATCCAAAACCACATTTCTTCCTTTCGGTCCCAAGGTTACCCTTACGGTATCTGCCAGCTGATTTACACCGGACTCTAATGCTGCACGAGCCTCTGCTCCGTATTTAATCTCTTTTGCCATAATTTTAAACCTCCGTTTATATTATAATCATAGTCTCATGGGGAATCTCCACACCCCCGACAGTACACATAAAATAATTACTCTGTACTACTTAATGATTGCAAGTATATCATTCTGCTTTACAATAATATACTCCTCCTCATCCAGCTTCACTTCAGTTCCTGCATATTTGGAATAGATTACGTTGTCCCCAACCTTAACCTCCATTTTGATTTCCTTGCCATCTACCACTCCGCCGGGTCCTACTGCAACAACTTCTGCCTGCTGTGGTTTCTCCTTATTCTGACCGGGGAGAACGATACCGGACTTGGTAGTCTCCTCTGCAACCAACTGCTTTAATACAACTCTGTCACCTAAAGGTACTAATTTCATAGCCAATGCCTCCTTATATACTCCTGTGCTTCATGTTGTTAGCACTCAACTCGTTAGAGTGCTAATCATCAAAACATATATTAGTTTTATATGCCGTTCTTTGCAAACACATTCATATCCGTTCACGTTTTTAATTCTTTTATTTTCTCTCGTTTTCTTTGTTTTTCTCTCATTTTCTTACTAAGTCGTTGAAAAACAGATTTAATATTTACTTTATAATTTGTTTCTAAATAATTCTCTATTAACATGTTAATAGCCATTAACATATTAATAGCCATTAACATATTAATAAACATTAACATATTAATGACCATGTTCTTTCCATAACCTGCGAACTTTGGACCGCAGGCACAAATTCGAGTGTGAAAAATTTATTTTTCACACTAACACTTAATCTCCAAATACCCCAACAGCTTGCTCATATCGTACTCCTGAAGTACACCAAGATTAGAATCATAAAATTTACCGTCAAAATGAATAAGATAGTGACAGAACCGTCCCATTTTTTCCATCATGATACAGCACTTGGGCAAAACAGTATTCCTGCCCTCTGTATAATTGATCACATCTGAATGGTCGATGCCGTAATAATTCAGGGCTGAAATCACTTTTCCCATAGTAGCCTGCCACTCTCTGCAATCCATCACGCTGATCACTTCAGCGATGGTATTTCCGGCAAGCATTGCAACACAGGCCTGTCCGCACAGTCCGTCCTCAGGCTGAATAATTACCTCCATATTGTCGATGCGACGAATCGGATTTTCAAAGCTGTAAGGGCTGTTCTGATCCATCCGTATCAGAGAACCTGTAATATGCAGCAGCACCTTATGAACTGTCTCCGGTTCAACCCCCTTTGCATCATCATCCTCGATACGGATCTCATAGTTTCCCTTTTCCTTCGGCCAAAGTTCGCAGTCGAAAATCTGATTGTCCAATACCACCTCTGCCTTGATAGTATCTCTCTGTTTACACACTTCCCATACATTAAAGGGAATTCGCATCATATACCCTTTGTCTTTTTTTTCTAGCTTTGATTCAAAAAAATATCTCATTTGCTCCTCATTTCTCCTGCGACCTACCGCATACACGCTATTTTAACCAATTGTAGCAAATTTCATAATCCTTGAAAACAGTTTTAACACAAGTACTTCAAAAAAAACATACTGACAAAAAAGTATCAAAGATTTTATTTCACCACGTTCCTTCTCGCCTGAGAAGGGGAGATTCCATAGCGCTTTTTAAACAGCTTACTAAAATGGTAAGCATCGTCATATCC
>CAYOHU010000241.1:0-2364 GCA_964403845.1 uncultured Acetatifactor sp. | reverse complement strand
GTACCAATGATGAAATTCGTGAAGTTTTCGGTGATGAACCTAAAATTGAGGCAAGCTTTGCAAAGGACACTGCTGAGAATTATCAGGAGGGTCTGTTGGAGTTATATAAAAAGATCCGCCCCGGAGAGCCTTTAAGTGTTGAAAGTGCGGAAAGCTTGATCAATGCAATGTTTTTTGACCCCCGCAGATATGATTTGGCAAAAGTCGGAAGATATAAATTCAATAAGAAATTAGCTTTGAAGAATAGAATCAGACATCAGATTTTAGCTGCTGATGTAGTGGATCCCTCCACCGGTGAGATTCTTGCAGCGGCAGGAGAAAAGGTGAGTGCTGAATTGGCTGATACTATACAGAATGCAGCAGTTCCCTTCGTATATATCCAGACAGAGGAAAGAAATGTAAAAGTACTTTCCAACATGATGGTGGATATCACAAGCTATGTTGATTGCAATCCTAAGGATTTCGGTATCAGTGAGCTTGTGTATTATCCGGTTCTTTCCCGTATTATCGAGGAATTCGGTGATGACGCGGAAGGTCTGGCAGAAGCAATCAAGAAAAATGTACATGAATTGGTGCCCAAGCATATTACCAAGGAGGATATTATTGCTTCTATTAACTATAATATGCATTTGGAGTATGGACTTGGTAATGATGATGATATCGATCATCTGGGCAACAGACGTATCCGTGCGGTAGGAGAATTGTTACAGAATCAGTATCGTATCGGTCTTTCCAGAATGGAAAGAGTGGTTCGTGAACGTATGACCACACATGATTCTGAGGATATTTCCCCTCAGTCTCTGATCAACATTAAACCCGTAACTGCCGCTGTGAAGGAGTTCTTTGGTTCTTCCCAGCTGTCACAGTTTATGGATCAGAACAATCCGCTTGGTGAGCTTACACATAAGAGACGTTTATCCGCATTAGGCCCCGGTGGTCTGTCAAGAGATCGTGCCGGATTCGAGGTCCGAGATGTACATTATTCTCACTATGGAAGAATGTGCCCTATTGAGACTCCCGAAGGTCCTAACATTGGTCTGATCAACTCTCTTGCAAGCTATGCAAGAATTAACGAGTATGGTTTTGTGGAGGCTCCGTATCGTAAGATTGATAAAACAGATCCTCAGAATCCTCGCGTAACGGATGAGGTTGTATATATGACCGCCGATGAAGAGGACAATTACCATGTAGCACAGGCAAGTGAAGCCTTGGATGCTGAGGGGCATTTTGTCCGTAACACAGTATCCGGACGTTTCCGTGAGGAGACACAGGAGTATCCTAAGTCCATGTTTGATTATATGGACGTATCACCCAGAATGGTCTTCTCGGTGGCAACGGCATTGATTCCGTTCCTGCAGAATGATGATGCAAACCGTGCGTTGATGGGATCTAACATGCAGCGTCAGGCAGTGCCGCTGTTAACAACAGAAGCACCGGTGGTAGGTACAGGCATGGAGCCGAAGGCAGCAGTTGACTCCGGTGTCTGTGTTGTGGCTAAAAAAGCAGGTACCATAACCTACGTGTCCTCAAATTTGATTAGAATGACATATGATGACGGAGAGAAGGATGAGTTCCATCTCACTAAATTTTCCAGAAGTAACCAGTCCAACTGCTATAACCAGAAACCCATCGTATTCAAGGGTGATCATGTAGCGCAGGGACAGGTAATTGCAGATGGTCCTTCTACCGCTATGGGAGAGCTGGCACTGGGGAAGAACCCTCTGATTGGTTTCATGACATGGGAAGGCTACAACTACGAGGATGCTGTTCTTTTGAGTGAAAGACTGGTACAGGAGGATGTCTATACCTCTGTTCATATTGAAGAATACGAGGCAGAAGCCCGTGATACAAAGCTGGGACCTGAGGAAATTACACGTGATGTTCCGGGTGTCGGTGATGATGCACTGAGAGATTTGGATGACAGAGGTATCATCCGAATCGGAGCAGAGGTTCGTGCAGGTGATATTCTGGTTGGTAAAGTAACTCCCAAGGGAGAAACAGAGCTGACAGCAGAGGAGAGACTTTTGCGTGCTATCTTTGGCGAGAAAGCCAGAGAAGTAAGGGATACTTCCCTGAAGGTTCCTCATGGTGAGTATGGTATTGTAGTGGATGCCAAGGTATTTACACGTGAAAACAGTGATGAATTATCTCCCGGTGTGAATCAGGCAGTCCGTATTTATATTGCACAGAAGAGAAAAATTTCCGTAGGTGACAAGATGGCCGGTCGTCATGGTAATAAGGGTGTAGTTTCCCGTGTATTACCCGTTGAGGATATGCCCTATCTGCCTAACGGACGTCCTTTGGATATTGTATTGAATCCTTTGGGTGTACCTTCCCGTATGAACATTGGACAGGTATTGGAGA
>CAYOHU010000240.1:0-2367 GCA_964403845.1 uncultured Acetatifactor sp. | reverse complement strand
GAAGCTGCAGAGGGGCAGAGCCTTGGAGGAGCCGGAGCTTGCCGAAAAGCTGGTGGCGATGGGATATGAGAAATGCTATCAGGTGGAGAGCCCCGGTCAGTTTTCCATCCGGGGCGGCATTGTGGATGTTTTCGACCTGACGGAGGAGAACCCCTACCGTATTGAGCTTTGGGGGGATGAGGTGGATTCCATCCGAAGCTTTGATATCCTAAGCCAGCGTTCTATCGAAAAGCTGGAGAGCATCAGTATCTATCCGGCGTCCGAGTTTGTGCTGGAGAGTGAGCGAATCCACAGGGGACTTGCGAAGCTGGAGCAGGAAGCTCAGAAGCAGGAGAAGCTTTTCCGGGATGCCCATCAGCCGGAGGAGGCTCACAGAATTGTGACGCAGGTTAAGGAGCTGAAGGAGCAATTACTGGAATTTAGGAGCAAAATTAATCTGGAGGGATATATCCGGTATTTTTATGAGGATACGGTGACTCTGCCCGAGCTGGTGAGAAGGCTGGCCGGTGCAGGTCAGGGCTTTGGCAATGCGGTTTTCTTTATAGACGAGCCTGTGCGCGTGAAGGAGCAGGCGGATGCCGTTGAACTGGAATTTCGTGAAAGTATGGAGCAACGTGCCACAAAGGGCTATATTCTGCCGGGACAGATGAATATGCTGTACAGCGGCGAGCAGGTGGCAGCAGGACTGCTGAAGAGCAGTGTGGTGACGGTTGCTGCCATGGATATGAAGGGCGGTTATTTCAAAGCAGAGCATAAATATGACATTAGTGCCAGAAGTGTGGCGCCCTACAACAACAGCTTTGAGGCTCTTGTGAAGGATCTGAAGAAATACAGAAAGCAGGGCTATCGCATTCTGCTCCTGTCCGGCTCCCGTACCAGAGCCAAGCGTCTGGCGGAGGATTTGCGGGAACAGGAATTAGCTGCGGTGTACACGGAAGACCCCATGCGCGAAGTGCTGGAGGGGGAAGTACTGACCTATTACGGTCATGTGGGCAGGGGCTTTGAGTATCCGCTGCTGAAATTCGTGGTGCTGTCGGAGACGGATATTTTCGGCGCGGAAAAGAAAAAGAAGAAAAAGAAAAAAGCCTATCAGGGAACCAAGATTAATGATTTCAATGACCTTAAGGTGGGAGATTACGTGGTTCATGAAAGCCACGGTCTCGGTATCTACAAGGGGATTGAAAAGGTGGAAATCGAGAAGGTGGTCAAGGATTATATAAAGATTGAGTACCGGGACGGCGGCAATCTCTACATTCTTGCCACCGGACTGGATGTCATTCAGAAATACGCCTCGGCGGATGCAAGGACTCCCAGATTAAACAAGCTGGGAACCAAGGAATGGGAGCGCACCAAGACCAAGGTCCGCACCGCGGTCAATGAGGTGGCGAAGGATCTGGTGGAGCTCTATGCCATCAGACAGCAGAGCGAGGGCTATCGCTTTGGCAAGGATACGGTGTGGCAGCGGGAGTTTGAGGAGATGTTCCCCTTTGAGGAAACGGAGGACCAGCTGGCTGCCATTGCGGATACCAAGGCGGATATGGAGAGCAGCAAAATCATGGATCGCCTTGTCTGTGGGGATGTGGGCTACGGTAAGACCGAGATCGCCATCCGGGCAGCCTTCAAGGCGGTGCAGGAGGGGAAACAGGTGGTGTATCTGGTACCTACCACCATTCTGGCACAACAGCATTACAATACCTTTGTACAAAGAATGAAGGATTTCCCCGTCCGTGTGGAACAGCTGAGCCGTTTCCGCTCTGCGGCAGAGCAGAAGAAGACCTTGGCGGATCTGCAGAAGGGCTTTGTGGACATTATCATCGGTACACACAGGGTTCTTTCGGCTGATGTACATTTCAAGGATTTAGGACTTTTGATCATAGATGAGGAGCAGCGCTTCGGCGTGGCTCACAAGGAAAAAATCAAGAAGCTGAAGGAAAATGTGGATGTACTGACACTGACTGCCACACCGATTCCCAGAACCCTTCATATGAGTCTCATCGGAATCCGGGATATGAGTGTGCTGGAGGAGGCTCCCAACGACCGGCTGCCGATTCAGACCTACGTGATGGAATATAACGAGGAAATGGTGCGTGAGGCCATCGTCCGGGAGCTGGCAAGGGGCGGTCAGGTGTACTATGTGTACAATCGCGTGAATAATATTGCGGATGTGACGGCGCAGCTTGCAAAGCTGGTACCGGAGGCAAATGTGGCATTTGCTCACGGGCAGATGAAGGAGCAGGAGCTGGAACGCATCATGCTTGACTTCGTGGAGGGAGAGATTGATGTGCTGGTATCCACCACCATTATCGAGACGGGTCTGGATATCTCCAACGTAAATACCATGATCATCCATGATTCCGAGAATCTGGG
>CAYOHU010000239.1:0-2403 GCA_964403845.1 uncultured Acetatifactor sp. | reverse complement strand
AAGGTTTCAGCAAATATTTATTATTCCGATGCCTTGTCACACAGGATATATGCAGCCTGTGACGCATTTCTGATGCCTTCGCTGTTCGAGCCCTGCGGTCTGAGCCAATTAATGTCTCTGCGCTACGGTACGGTACCCATTGTCAGAGAGACCGGTGGATTGAAGGATACCGTAGAACCTTACAATGAATACGAAAGCACAGGTACGGGCTTTAGCTTTGCCAATTATAATGCACATGAGATGTTGAATATCATTCGTTACGCTGAGCATATTTATTATGATAAGAAGCGCGAATGGAACAAGATTGTTGATCGTGGAATGGCAGCAGATTTCTCGTGGAAGGCATCAGCCGGAAAGTATCAGGAGATGTATGATTGGTTGATTGGTTACTAAGGCTGACGGCAGAAAAGTTCCGTGGAGTTAAAACATGTCTAACAAAGAAAATCAGAATAATTTTATAATGCAGGCTGGTATTCTGGCAGTAGCCGGTATTATCAGCAGAGTGATAGGGCTCCTATACAGGGGCCCTTTACATAGTGTCATCGGAAGTGAGGGATTGGGTATTTTTCAGTCCGCCCACAATTATTACACCATTGTGCTGCTGATATCCTCGTACAGTATTCCGTCAGCGATTTCTAAGGTCATTGCACAGAAGCTTGCAGTGCGGGAATATCGTAATGCACATAGAATCTTTCTGTGTTCCCTGGCCTATGTGTTGGCCGTGGGTGGGATAGCAAGCTTGTTTCTGTTCTTCGGTGCAGGAATATTTGTGAACGGGGAAGCAATTTCTGTGCTGCGTACATTTGCCCCCACTATCTTTATCTATGGTATGCTGGGCGTGCTCCGGGGATATTTTCAGGCACATAAGAGTATGGCACAAACCTCGGTGTCCCAAATTTTGGAACAGATTGCCAATGCGATTGTTAGTGTAGGCGGAGCATATTTGCTGATCAGAGGTTTTATGGGAACCATGGAAGTGCCTGCGGATGAAATCGGACAGATGGAAAGAGCAAAATATGGTGCCATCGGTAGTGCGTTGGGTACCGGGGCAGGGGTACTGATTGCACTGGTGTTTATGACGGCTATTTATGCATTGAACCGCAACATGATTCACAGACGGATTGCACATGACAGACATACAAGGGTGGATTCCTACGGTGATATTTTTAAAATGATTACCTCAGTAGTGACGCCCTTTATTTTAAGTACTGCTGTTTATAACTTAAGCAGCACTGTCAATAATACACTTTATACAGATAAATACGCAGTAATGCGTGGAATTGACAGTGTTAAAATCTATGCTGACTGGGGAGCCTTTTCGGAGGCATTGACGATATCAAATATTCCGATTGCATTCGCATCAGCCATGGCATCGGCCATGATTCCCTCGGTTGCACAGCTGATTGCTGCGAGAGATGAGCGGGGGGCACGAACGAAGATTGGGCTGGCGGTAAAGACTACAATGCTGATATCCATTCCTTGCGCAGTAGGTCTTTTGGTGTTGGCAAAGCCGGTAATCAGTCTCTTGTTCAGCGGTAATAAAGCGGAGGAATTAGATTTGGCAGCCAAGCTGCTGATGACGTTAGCCTTGTCGGTGGTGTTTTATGCACTATCCACGCTGAACAGCTCTATACTGCAGGGGCTTGGTAAGGTGAATGCTCCGATTATCAATGCCGGGATTGCGTTGGTAATACAGACGGTTACGGCAATCGTTTTGTTGTTTTTTACCAAGCTGGATTTGTATAGTATTGCAATTGCGAATACCTTGTATTCAGGCATTATGTGTGTGCTGAATCAGTATTCTGTGAGAAACGCAATCGGTTACAAACAGGAGATTATAAGAACCTTTCTGATTCCTGCCGCAGCCTCTGCTTTTATGGGTGCAATCGCTTGGGCAGTTTATGAAGGAATGTCCCTTTTGACGGAGTCTATGCGCAATGCGGATAGTTCCGCATTGCTTGTGACAGCACTTACCGTGATTCCTGCTATTTTGGTTGCTGTGCCGGTATACTTTGCGATGCTGCTGATACTGCGCGGAGTGGATGAACAGGAATTACGCGGACTACCCAAGGGGTATTTGTTGGTTAAAGTGGCGAAAAAGTGTCATTTGTTGAAATAACAGACGGGAGAGATAGGGATCACCACATTACATTTCGGTTATAGATTTCATCAGACAGCATAAAACGGTATGTTGCCTCTAAATTTTTTCGAATAAATGAGGCGGTTGTGTCCTGTACAGAATTCCCTTCGGCAGGAAAAAGCGGATGAGTGCTGCCTGGGACTCCGGTAGGTAAAAATTGAATTTGGAAGGGTACACCGAACAGAGTGCAGGTCACGTTGGTCCGGTGTGCCCCGTTTTTATAATAGAAAGCATTTCTGCGGTCGCGCAGAAGCCTCTCCTGT
>CAYOHU010000238.1:0-2433 GCA_964403845.1 uncultured Acetatifactor sp. | reverse complement strand
CCCTTGGAATTCACGCTGAGAGCCGCATAAGGGCTTAAATAATCCTTCTCCCACTGTTCCACTCTTTCTCTTATTGTCATGTTTGCCTCACCTTCTGACGCTTCGGCGTCTGTGTCGGAAACCTCTCGAAATTCTTTACCCTAAGTTATTATTCTGCGCATTCACTCTCATTCCTTTATTTTTTACTAAAAATGCAATCTTCTTCTCACCGCATTTCGTAATCTTCGAAGAGACAACATGGTAACCAGCGCAATATCCATAATAATACACACTGTTGCGACCACAGCTGACCAGCCAAAAAAAGCTTTTTTCCCGAGATATCTGTCTATCAAGACCTCCACTCCCACGCACAACAAGGCTGTCGTTGTGAAAAAGTAAAGAGAACTTATCAAAAAAGAACGGGGAAGCTTTCTATACGCCAAAGCTACCAGTTCTGCCAATATTGTCACAAATACCGTAATCTCAAGTCCCAGTCCCCAAAACCATTTATCACGCCCTATCATTACAGTCAGCATGTACAAATACACTACCACCGCAACACCATCCAAAAATAAGGAAAGATAAACTGTCTGGCGTACAGAAATAATCACCGGAATCAAAAGCACCCACAAAAGCCCACAGGCTCCTATGACAGCCAATGACCATAACGACTCTTTAAAAAAGATTCCGTTTAGCAGGCCACAGGTGATTGCTATCGCAAGTAATACTGCCGAAACCAAAATAGCAAAGTCCTTTCTTTTCACAGTCTCCACCTGTCCCTTTTCCGTTGGAAAAGGGGGATGCTTTCTCTCTCTCTGCAATTCCTTGGGATGATAAACCGGTGTGTTACACAGCGCACATTCCTCAGCGGATGCATCCAACTCCACACCGCAATTTACACAATATGACATAAACTAATCCTCCCCCCGTTCTCTGTTGCTTTCAATTTTTACATGGATACCATCCTTTACCAGCTTACAGAAAAAATATCGTTCCACATCCGCTTCCACAATACTGCTGGCAAAGTTAACAGTCAGAATATCTTCATAGCTGATAATGGCACAATTGGTTCTTCTGGAAAAGGGCTGTCCCATATATACATCAAACCTCTCAATATAAGGCTTCATGGAAGCTGACACAGGGAAAGCCCCCATATTGGTCAGACCGGCCGAGGAATTCCGATTCTGCGCCTTGGTATAATAGCGTTTCACCACCATATCCTTGATGAACAACGGCACAATACGAATCAAGGGATGAGTCTGAAGAGCTGCATTCGCAGTTATATCTCTGCGCAGAAATTTATCGTTCAGATAATATTTCATATAATTATGGACATGAGTCACAATCTCCTCGAAGCTGTAATCCCCCAAAGCCGGTTCTATCCCCGGATAAATCATGATAATAAAATTCCGCAACGTATTTGACGGAAAAAATCTCCGAAGGTTAACAGGCATTGCAATCTTAATCGCACGCTGCTTGATATGCCATTCCCTCTCCTGTTTCTCTTTCAATGCATAAATCAAAACGGCATTCAGATACTCCGTTATTGTCACATTATATTTCTTCGCCACAGCCATCACTTCTGAAACCGACATAATACCGTCAATAATATTTAACGTATAAAATGGCTCCTTGGTTCCCCGTAACCGATAGGTTTTCTCTCCTGCCTTGGGTGGACGCACCTTACCGTTGGTACCGGTATATTTCATATATGCGTCCTCCAGTTCTTCCTTGCCCGGAACATCCTGAATATCCAAAACATAGCCGCCGTTCTCAATCTCATCATGTCCCAGAAGACGAAGATAATTTGCCGTTACAGTCATCAACAGACACATACCGCCTGTTCCGTCTCCCAGACTGTGGTGTGCTTCCATGGCAATGCGGCCATGATAATAATAAAATCGTACCAAATATCTGTTATTCGCTCTAAAGTGCATGGGCTGACACGGATTCTTCACATCAGGCTGCACAAAGGGACCCGGTCGGTTATTCGGTTCAAAATAACGCCAAAACAGCCCCCTTCGTATGGCTACCTTATAGGTAGGAAAACGAGGCATCGTCATATCCACCGCTTTCTGCAGAAGTTCCGGCTTTACATCCTCTTTCAGTAATACTGATAAGCGATACACGGACGAAAAGTCTTTTCTCTCCAAGGTAGGATACACAATGGCAGACAGATCCAGCTTGTACCAGTCCCTTCGTTCCGCTTTCTCCACACTATTTTTGTCTTTGAATTTATCCCTGTCAAATACCGCCATAGCCTTCGCTGTATTTCCTCTCACTTTTTTATGCTACGCACTGCCTCGCAAGAGTCCGCAAGAGGACTCCTACACTATTGTACAGCTACCTGTCGGAAAAACAAAAAGAGCGTTAAGCAATATACTTAACACTCTCAAAAGTGCAGGAAAAGAGACTTGAACTCTCATGGTATTGCTACCACACGGACCTGAACCG
>CAYOHU010000237.1:0-2442 GCA_964403845.1 uncultured Acetatifactor sp. | reverse complement strand
ATGAATGCTGCCATTACTGCAATCAAAAAATACAGCAGTGAGGAAGAAATCTCCAAAATGAACAAGCTACTTGCGAAAGCACAGGGCAAGCATCCCAAGACTCCCGTCTGAAATTGCCATCACTGTGTCAAAATCAAAAAACGGCGGAAAGACCGCCGTTTTCTCTAACTCTTATGTTTCGCAATTATCTATTTTACTACAATGTTGATAATCTTTCCTTTGACATAAATCTCTTTCACAATGGTCTTACCTTCAACAGCTGCCTGTACCGCCGGAAGTTCTTTGGCTTTGGCAATAGCGGAATCGCTTTCCTCATCCACACCTACCTCCACAGTGCCTTTCACCTTGCCGTTAATCTGAATACCAATAACGACGGATTCCTCCTGAATTGCTTTTTCATCAAAAGCAGGCCACTGCTCATAAGCGATAGTATCCTCATGTCCAAGAAGCTGCCAGATTTCCTCGCCTACGTGAGGGCAGATACAGGAAAACATCTTTACAAATCCCTCCGCATACTCCCTGGGACACTTCTCTGCTTTATATGCTGCATTCATGAAAATCATCATCTGGCTGATTGCAGTATTGAAACCAAGCTGTTCGAAGTCGCTCGTTACTTTTTTTACAGTCTGGTGATATACTTTTGTCAGTGTATCATCCTGCTCTGTAACAATCCGCTCGTCATTGGTGAAGAATGCCCATACACGATTAATAAATCGTCTTGCGCCCTCAACTCCCTGCGGATTCCAAGGCTTGGAAACCTCGAGAGGTCCCATGAACATCTCATATAATCTCAAGGTATCTGCACCGAAATCATTCACCACATCACTGGGATTTACAACAAATTCCGGAAAGCGCTTGCCCATCTTAATACCATTCGCACCCAGAATCATACCCTGATGAACCAGCTTACGGAAAGGTTCTTTCACAGGGGACAAGCCCTTATCATACAGATAACGGTTCCAGATTCTGGAATACATCAGATGACCCACAGCATGCTCCGGTCCTCCGATATAAAGGTCAACAGGCAACCAATGCTTCAGAAGCTCCTGATTCGCAAATTCTTTGTCATTGTGAGGATCAATGTATCTCATATAATACCAGCTGGATCCTGCACTACCTGGCATGGTAGATGTCTCACGGATACCCTTCACGCCGTTTTTATCATACTGCTTCCACTCTGTAGCATTTTCCAAGGGTGCCTTACCATTCTTTCCCTTGTAATCCTCCAATTCAGGGAGAACAAGCGGCAGTTCAGAATCCTCAAGTACATGAATCTGTCCATCCTCTGTATGAACCACCGGTACAGGCTCGCCCCAGTAACGCTGTCTTGCAAAAATCCAATCACGGAAATGATAATTAACTGTTCTCTTGGCAACACCCTTCTCCTCCAGCTTACAAGTAATTGCTTCCTTTGCTTCCTCCACTGTAAGTCCGGAAAATTCCTCAGAATTCATCAGTTTGCAGCCTTTTCCGAGATATTCACCCTTTTCGAAGGCCTTTTCACTCACATCTTGACCGTCGATAACCTGTATCATCGGGATATTGTGTGCAATTGCATACTCAAAATCACGCTGGTCATGGGAAGGTACCGCCATAACAGCACCGGTTCCGTAGCTTGCAAGAACAAAGTCTCCAATAAAGAGCGGAACCTCCTTGCCATTTACAGGGTTAATGGCATAGAGTCCCTTCAGCATACAGCCTGACTTAGTCTTATTCAGCTCGGTACGATCCATATCGTTTTTCTTCAAAGTCTCGTCAATGTACGCCTGAACCTCTTCTTTATTCTCTACTCTCGGCATCAGCTCCTTCACAATCTGTCCATCCGGAGCCAATACCATAAAGGTGATACCGTAAATCGTTTCAATACAGGTAGTATAGATGGAGAACTTTCCGCCTCCCACAATCTGAAATTCGACTTCAACACCTTCAGACCTTCCGATCCAGTGTCTCTGGATATCCTTGGTAGACTCAGGCCAATCAATTTCCTCCAGTCCCTCCAGCAGCTTCTCAGCAAAAGCAGGTTGATTGATAACCCATTGCTTCATATTCTTGCGGATAACAGGGTAACCGCCACGTTCAGACTTGCCATCAATAACTTCATCGTTGGAAAGCACCGTTCCCAACTCCTCACACCAGTTCACGGGCATATCAACATATTTTGCGTAACCATCCAGATAAAGCTGTTTGAAAATCCACTGCGTCCATTTATAAAACTCAGGATCACTGGTTGCAATCATTTTACTCCAGTCATAGTCAAATCCCAATTCCTTTAACTGCTTGGAAAAGGTTTCAATATTCTCCTGCGTAAATCCATTGGGGTGATTTCCGGTGTTGACAGCATACTGCTCTGCAGGCAGACCAAAGGAATCATAGCCCATGGGATGTAATACATTATAGCCTTGCATACGTTTCATACGGGACATAATATCAGTTGCAGTATAG
>CAYOHU010000236.1:0-2502 GCA_964403845.1 uncultured Acetatifactor sp. | reverse complement strand
GGTCTGAATTCCAAGGTTGCTGACAGTACGGGAAAGATAATTTTTGAGGATAATCTCCTTTGCTCCCAGTTTTTGAGGGATTATATTAACTTGCCATATTTTAAAGATATACGGCCGGAGGATATCGAGGACGTATCTGAACAATTTGTTCCGTTGTTTGCAGAGGAGCGGAATGCAGATCGTGTGAAAAAGATTTCGATTAGAAAGGAAAATCCTTTTTTCCTCATCTCACTGATAGAGCATAAATCAAAAGCCGATTATAACGTAAGTATGCAGATATTCCGGTATATGGTCTATATCTGGGAGGCATATGCGAAGGAGGCGGAGAAAATACACAGGGGTATTACAAAGCTGGTGGACTTTAAGTATCCACCGATTTTACCGATTGTGTACTATGAAGGAATTGGGAAATGGACAGTACCATTTGATTTTAAAAGTCGAATCATAGAAGGAGAGTCCTTTGGACAATACATACCGGATTTTAAGTATTATCTTGTACCCTTGCGGCAATACAGCAATGAAGAATTGTTAGCCAGGAAGGATGAAATTTCTTTGGTAATGCTGATTAATAAGATGCGCAATGAAGATGATTTGGAGGCATTCAGAAGACTTTCAGGAGAAGAGGTAGATGAAATATTAAAGGAGTCTCCGGAGCATCTTATAGGTATCATAAGTAATGTATTGCGAGCTTTTTTGCTTAAAATGAATCTTCCGGAGGACGAAACAGAAGAACTGGTTGGAAAGGTAAAGGATAAAAAGATGGGGTATTTGTTTGAAGATATGACATTGGATATTCAACAGATAAGACGAGAAGCAGCGGAGCAGAAGCGAGAAGCAGCGGAGCAGAAGCGAGAAGCAGCGGAGCAGAAGCGAGAAGCAGCGGAGCAGAAGCGAGAGGCCGATGAGAAGACGCGAGAAGCAGAGGAAATGCGGGAAATCGCTATCGAATTAGTGGTAGAGGCTTACCGGAAAATGGAAATTTCTAAGGAGGTAGTCTTTAAGAAATTTCAGGACAAATTCAACATGGATGACAAGGAAGCACGACAGAAAGTAGAATATTACTGGAAGAAATAGAAAGAATAATGTATATTTTTTCCAACTCGTCCATATACTGTAGTAATGTTATCAACCATGGGTGTGGGATGACAAGAATAGGGTAATCAATTGCATGGAGGTTATCCGGTAAAGTGAAGGAGGCAGCATATGGCAAGAGGACAGCGTAAGACTTTGGATGAGAAAATCAGCGCAAAACAGGAGTTGATTTCTGCTTTACAGACGCGTATTGAATCCGAAAAAAAGGAATTGGAGCAGATGTATGAGGAGAAACGCAGAAAAGAACTTGAGACAGTTAGTGATTTGATTATGGATGCAGGATTGAATCCTGAGGAAGTAGCGGTAGTTCTGCAGCAGTACATCGACAGTCGTACGGCAAATGCTTGTTAATAGGACGACAGCATGAAACGGATAAATAGGAGAATCCTATAATCTAAAAAGCTCCGCGAGGATGTACATGACGCATCCTCGCGGAGTCTTTTATTGCATTTATCAGTTCGAGCGAGTATTCTTTAAATTTTTCTGAGCGGTAGAAAGCATCAGTTTAATTCGGTTCAGCTGATTTACTTCACTTGCACCGGGGTCGTAGTCAATTGCCACGATATTGGATTCGGGATAGGATTTTCTGAGAGCCTTGATAACACCCTTACCAACCACGTGATTCGGCAGACAACCAAAGGGTTGTGTACATACAATATTCGGTACGTTGTCATGAATCAGCTCAACCATCTCTCCGGTCAGGAACCAGCCTTCGCCGGTCTGGTTGCCGATGGATACAATCGGTTCAGCATATTCTACAATTTCCCTAATGGGAGTCGGAGCACTAAAATGCTTACTCTTCTTAAATTCTTTCACGGCTGCACCTCTTAGAAGGTGTTCTATTGCCCAAATTCCCAACGCAGAGACTCTGGCGGACTTTTTGCTGGTACCTAAATGTTCCGCTTTGTATATCTGATTGTAGAAACAGTAGAGCATAAAATCGATTAAATCAGGAACCACAGCTTCCGCACCCTCTGCCTCTAACAGTTCAACCAGATGGTTGTTGCCGGCGGGAGAGAACTTCACCAGGATCTCACCAACTATACCTACGCGAGGCTTCTGAATATCCAAAAGCTCAATTCGATCAAAATCACGAATCATTTCCCGACATATCTTTTGAAAGCGATGTAATTTCATATGCTTGGCGGATACAAATTCCTGAGCAACCTTCAGCCACTTTGAATGAACGGCATCTACACTCCCGGGAATGGCCTCATAAGGGCGCATACGATACACGCAGCGCATAAAGATATCACCAAACTCTGCACCGATTGCGGCACGAAGCATCAGGTCTGCATTTAAATGGAAGCCCGGATTTGATTCAATTCCGGCCAAATTCAGAGAGATAACAGGAATCTGTTCCATGTCAGCTTTTTTGAGTGCTCTGCGGATGAATCCCACATAGTTGGT
>CAYOHU010000235.1:0-2533 GCA_964403845.1 uncultured Acetatifactor sp. | reverse complement strand
TTTGAAATGCTTGGAAACTTCTCGTTTGGGGATTATTTTAAGCATGAGGCCATTGCGTGGAGCTGGGAGTTTTTGACAGAAGTGGTAGGTATGGAGCCGGAGCGTTTGTATCCGTCCATCTACTGTGAAGATGATGAGGCATTTGATATCTGGACAAAGGAAATCGGTGTTCCGGCAGAGAAGATTACCCGTTTCTACCGCGATGAGACAGGTGCCTGTGATAACTTCTGGGAGCATGGAGCCGGTCCCTGCGGTCCCTGCTCAGAGATTTACTATGACAGGGGCGAGAAGTATGGTTGCGGCAAGCCTGATTGCAAGGTTGGCTGTGAGTGTGACCGTTTTATGGAAGTGTGGAATAACGTATTTACGCAGTTTGATGGTGACGGGCACGGAAATTATACCGAACTGGATCAGAAGAATATTGATACCGGCATGGGACTGGAGCGTCTGGCGGTAGTTGTTCAGGATGTCACCTCTGTATTTGATATTGATACCATGAAGGCAATTCGTGACAGGATTTGCGAAATTGCGGGAGTTACGTATCAGACTGACGATGCCAAGGATGTTTCTATACGCTTGATTACTGATCATATCCGCTCTTCGACCTTTATGATCAGTGACGGAATCATGCCCTCCAACGAAGGACGCGGCTATGTGCTTCGCCGCCTGATTCGTCGTGCGGCAAGGCACGGCAGATTGCTTGGTATCGAGGGAAAGTTTCTTGCAAATTTAAGCCGGACTGTAATTGCGGAGTGTAAGGACGGATATCCTGAGCTGGATGAGAAGAAGGATTTTATTCTGAATGTATTGACTCAGGAAGAAGATAAATTTGACAAGACCATCGATCAGGGCTTAAGCATCTTGGGTGAGATGGAAGAGGAAATGAAGGCAAAAGGAATCAGTGAGCTTACCGGTGAGAATGCTTTCAAATTATATGATACCTATGGATTCCCTCTTGACCTGACAGAGGAGATTCTTGCAGAAAAGGGATTTACCATTGATCAGGCAGGCTTTGGTGCATGCATGGAGCAGCAGAAGGAAATGGCTCGTAAGGCTCGTAAGGTTACCAACTATATGGGAGCTGACGTTACCGTATATGAGTCTATTGATCCTTCCATCACCAGTGAGTTTGTAGGATATGACAGATTGCAGCACAATTCCAAGATTACCGTACTTACCACAGATACGGAGTTGGTTGAGGCTCTGACCGATGGACAGGTAGGTACTATTATCGTGGAGGAGACGCCCTTCTACGCTACCATGGGTGGACAGAATGCGGATACCGGAATGATCACCACTGCTGACGGAAGCTTTGAAGTAAAGGATACCGTTAAGCTGTTAGGCGGCAAAATAGGACATATCGGTGCAGTGACTAAGGGTATGATTAAGGTTGGTGATACCGCTACCCTGACAGTAAATTCTGTGAACAGGGCAGATACCTGTAAGAACCATTCAGCAACCCATCTGCTGCAAAAGGCACTTCGTGAGGTGCTGGGCAACCATGTGGAGCAAGCGGGCTCCTATGTGGATGGTGAGAGATTGCGTTTTGATTTCAGTCATTTTGCAGCCATGACAGCTGATGAGCTTGAGAAGGTAGAGAACATTGTAAATCAGAAAATTGCAGAAAATATCCCGGTTGTTACGGAAATCATGAGTATAGACGATGCCAAAAAGACCGGTGCGATGGCACTGTTTGGCGAGAAGTATGGTGAGACTGTCCGCGTGGTTAAGATGGGCGATTTTTCAACGGAGCTTTGCGGTGGTACGCATGTTGCCAATACGGGAGTAATCAGTGCGTTTAAGATTCTCTCAGAAAATGGAGTTGCCGCAGGAGTACGTCGTATTGAGGCGTTGACGGGAAATGGTGTGTTTGCATATTATAAGAATCTGGAAGCAACGTTGAATGCAGCAAGCAAGGTTATGAAGACGACACCGGCATCTCTTGTGGAAAAGTGTGAACATACCATGGCAGAAATCAAAGCTCTTGCATCTGAAAATGAATCCTTAAAGAGCAGAGCAGCAAAGGATGCTCTCGGTGATGTTATGGATCAGGTGAAGGAAGTGAAGGGCGTGAAGCTCCTTGCTACCGGCGTAGATGGTGTGGATATGAATGGTCTGCGTGATTTGGGAGATCAGCTGAAAGAAAAGCTTGGCGAAGGTGTTGTGGTACTGTTGTCCAATCAGGATGGCAAGGTGAATATGGTTGCCATGGCTACTGACGGAGCAGTAAAGGCAGGAGCACATGCAGGGAACCTGATCAAAGGAATCGCTGCGATTGTTGGCGGTGGCGGTGGCGGACGTCCTAATATGGCTCAGGCAGGCGGCAAAAACCCTGCAGGGATACCGGATGCCATTGCGGAAACCGTTAAGGTACTTGAGGGACAGCTGTAAGCCGAGCTGTTAAGCTTCAATGATATTTTTAAAGTGATAAAAAAATTAAAAATATAGTTGACGGCACAAAAAAATATGATATAATGTTTAATGTGCATGTTGAATGCATAGAATAATAACCCAATCAGTCGTGTTACTAGAG
>CAYOHU010000234.1:0-2535 GCA_964403845.1 uncultured Acetatifactor sp. | reverse complement strand
TTCAAGCGGTCTCACAGCACCCATCGGGCAACCGCTCTCTCTGATAAGGGGTGATACGTACTCCTCTTCCTCACTGCCTTTGTCATTCTAAAAAGACTATAGTCTATAAACCGGGGCTTTGTCAAGGGATAAATTTAATCTCTTCACTCTCTCGTATCTCAATCTTCCGCATAAATATTCTTTGAGCTGTTTTCCCAACTAAAGCCATATAAACCGATGCCGTAATAGATGGAATCTCCCAGTGTTTGCCCCGAAATATAATAGCCTGCCGTTCCCAGTACAAAGGGTATCGGCAACAATATCACTATCACCTTTCTTATTTTGTCCAAAAAGCCTTCATCCGTTGTCATATTCATCGTTTCTCCCTATTATATATGCCCCAATTTATCCACGGATACAAACCGGAGAATTTTCCTCATAAAAAATTTCCCAATAAAATGATATAAATCTATCATGCCATAATTATAGGAAACATACAATGCTTTCTCAACAGATTTTAGTGTTACTTACCCCCATTGACCCATTCAGTACTTTTGCAATAATACTTGCAATTTTTGAAAATCCTCCACAAAAGGAATAACTGTCGGTTTTTAGGGACTTTTTTCAAAGAAATCCACCGAATCCACAGAGTTATCCACATATACACCACTGTCATTTTTCAAATTATTCGATGTCATTTCTTTAATTTTTGCTGTCATTTCCTTCATTTTTACATGTGCGCGAACATTTGTTTTCGCATCATAATATCATTATTGTTAATTTCCTATCTGTTGCTACAGCCAGGAATCCCAAAAACGCTCCACTCTCTTGCCGACGGTATCCACATTAACCGTCTCGAAGGCTTCCCATTCTCTGGGAAACAAACGTTGATAAGCCAATTGAAGAAATCTTTCGTCCAACAATGCAATGATTCCCACATCCTCTGCGGTTCTAATGACGCGTCCCGCTGCCTGAAACACCTTATTCATACCGGGATACCGGTATGAATAGTCAAATCCGTTCTCTCCGTTGGCATCAAAATAATTCTTCAGGATCTCACGCTCATTACACACCTGCGGCAATCCCGTTCCCACAATAATTGCTCCAATCAGACTATCCTTCTTTAGGTCAATTCCTTCGCCAAAAATTCCTCCAAGAACACAGAAGCCGATTAACGTCTGTTCCTCCAGCTCTATATCCATCCCGATAACCTCCTGTAAATCACATTCTTCATTGCCGGCAAAGCGTGCCAGAAAGGCTTCCCGTTCTTCCTCATTCATATATTCATTCTGAATGATACATTCCTTTTCTGCATCCGCAAAGCACTCCGTGTATTTCTCATATATGGTGTGCAAAAAAGCGTAGGATGGGCAGAAAACCATGTAATTTCCATGGCGCTGCCTCACAATCTCATCAATGTATTTTGTAATATTAAAATATTCCTCCTCCGAACGTCTCGTATACTTGCTGGTTACATCATTGGCAATCAATAGTGCCCGCTTTTCCGGACAAAATACCGATTTTGCGTAAACCTCATAATCCTCAGGAGCACCGCCCAAAAGCTCCTTATAATACTGAATCGGAAGGAAGGTCGCCGAAAACAGAATCGTACTTCTGCCTCGCAGCATACACTCCCTCAAATTTTTTCCCGGATTCACACAGAACAGCCTGAGCAGAAAGCTTCCGTCATCCCCCAGCTGGGTATATTTCACGTAATTCTCATCCACCCGCTCATAGATATCCAGAAAATGAGATACTGTAAAAAAGAAATCCAGCAACGTCTCTCTTACCGGAAGCTTTTCCTCCTCCTGTTCATCCAGATACTCATCCATAACGGTATGAAGCCTTTGTAGTGCCTGAACGAGCTTATCAATATTATCTACCAGACGGTAATTCTCACATTCCCGTTTCAGCGCCAGCATTTGTTGGTTACACTGTTCCAGATGATACTCAAGCTTCTCGGCATAGCCTTTCCTGACCAGAACACTTCTGCCACCATGCCCCCTTTTTTTATTTCCCTTAATATACAGAGTGTCATTCTCCTCCCCCGAGAACAGCTTCTGCTCAGTCAATTCGTTCCGAATTCCCGGCTGCCCTCCAACGGACATATCTGTCATATCCAATGTCATTTGCCCGGAAATCTGTGATTTTTTGGACATTTCCTCCATTTCTGACATAACTGTCTGTTTTAGTTCCCGTTTCATTTCCAAAAACTCTTCCTTCACAATAGGCGCACTGTACATCTCTCTTCCCCGTTCCAACAGATTATGTGCTTCATCCACCAGAAAGATATAATTTCCTCCGGAGCCGTCCCCGAAGAATCTCTTCAGATATACGTGGGGATCAAACAAATAATTATAATCTCCGATCACTCCGTCCGAAAACAAGCTCATATCCAGACACATCTCAAAGGGGCATACCTGATATTGCTTCGCGTATTGTTCAATTTTCTCCCGGGAAAAGCTCTCTTCTGTAGTCAGCATGTCATAAATTGCATCATTGATGCGGTCAAAATGTCCTTTGGCATAGGGACAGCTCTCCGGGTTACATTCCCTG
>CAYOHU010000233.1:0-2572 GCA_964403845.1 uncultured Acetatifactor sp. | reverse complement strand
ATTTGGATTTTACTGCTTATAAGGGAGAGGTGTTCGGACTTTTGGGACCCAATGGAGCAGGAAAGACGACCACTCTTCGTATTTTGGCATCCTTGATTAAGCCGGATGCGGGCGATGCGATTCTTGATGGGGTCAGTGTGGTCAAGAATCCTGAGGGAGTGCGAGGAAAAATCGGTTTTCTGACAAGTGAGCTGAAGCTGGAGGAGTTCTTCACACCGAACTATCTCTTTGATTTCTTCTCTGATTTGCATGGAGTACCCGCGGAGGTGAGAGAGGAGCGCAAGAAAACCTTGTTTGAGCGCTTCGGGATCGATCAGTTTGCAGAGGTAAAGGTAGCAAATCTTTCTACAGGTATGAAGCAGAAGACCTCTTTGGTGATTGCACTGGTACATGATCCGGATATCATTATTTTTGATGAACCGACCAATGGATTGGATGTGCTTACTGCAAAGGTAGTCACTGATTTCCTGATCGATTTGAAGAAGCAGGGCAAGACAATCATTGTATCCACTCATATTTTTAGCTTGATTGAGAAAATATGTGACAGAGTAGGTATTATTATCAATGGTCATATGGTAGCTTGCGATACTTTGGAGAAAATCTGCGAGGAAAAGACATTAGAGGAGCGCTTTTTCGAAATTTATGAAGAAAAGGTGGGTGGTATTGTATGAGAAGCAATATAATGACGATTGTAAAGAAAGAGCTTTCCAGATTTTTTGGCGATAAAAGAATGCTGTTTAGTGTATTAATGCCGGGTGTTCTAATATATGTAATCTATAGCCTTATGGGTGATATTATAATGCAGAATTCTATGGCAGATGAGGGATATGTGGCGAAGGCATATGTGCAGAACATGCCTGCAGAATTGTCAGACGCGTTAAAGGGAATGTCTGCAGATTGGACGGAGCTTAAGACCGGTGAAGATACCGCACAGGCAAAACAGGAAATTGCTGATAAGGAGGCGGATGTGCTGGTGGTGTTCCCGGGGGAGTTTATCAGCAAGGTGAATTCCTATGATGTTACCACGGGAGGGCCGGCTCCTAATGTGGAAATTTATTATAATTCCGCAGATAATGAATCCATTGATTTCAGAGGTGTTCTGGTTGCGTTTTTTGATGCTTTCGAAGCCTCCATGGCAAATAAGCTGGATGTCAATGCAGGCGATACCAAATATGATTGTGCTACTGAAGAGGATATGACGGCGCAGATTTTTGCTATGATGTTGCCCATGCTGTTAATGACCTTCCTGTTCAGCGGCTGCGTTGCGGTTGCGCCGGAAGCCATCGCAGGTGAAAAGGAGCGGGGAACGATTGCCACGTTGCTGGTGACGCCCATGAAGCGTAGTTCTCTTGCTTTGGGAAAGGTAATCAGCCTGAGTGCTATGGCTTTGCTGTCAGGAATCTCCAGCTTTTTGGGAACCATGTTATCTCTGCCGAAGCTTATGGGCGGAAGTGTTCCGGGTCTGAGTGCTGCAGTTTATTCTATTGCGGATTATGCGATGCTGCTTGGAATTATCCTCACCACTGTTCTGGCTCTGGTATCTGGGATTGCAGTATTATCCGCGTTGGCTAAGAACATTAAGGAGGCCAGTACCCTGGTGTCTCCGTTGATGATCATTGTTATGTTCATCAGTCTGCTTCCTATGTTTACAGGAGAAGGGGAGAAAACACTGGGACAGTTTTTCGTTCCGATTTATAACAGTGTGCAGTGCATGCATGGTATTTTTTCCTTCGATTATGATGTGATGCAGGTGGTGATCACGATGGTAGTCAACGTACTGTTGGCAGGGGTTCTGTCCTTTGTTCTGACGAAGCTGTTTGACAGTGAGAAGGTTATGTTTGCAAAATAGTGTGTATTGGGAAAAGAGAATTGTGATATATCATAAGAGGCGCCCGGAAACGGACGCCTCTTATAGTTACCCAAGAATACCCAGATGCTCTAATAGAATTTTAGTGCCGATGAGAATTAGGATAATGCCGCCGGCCAATTCTGCTTTTGACTTATATTTGCTCCCAAATACATTACCGATTTTGACACCGATAGCAGAAAGGATAAAGGTGATGATGCCGATAAAGCTTACAGCCGGAACGATAGCAACCTGAAGGAAGGCAAAGGTGATACCGACAGCCAAAGCATCAATACTGGTAGCTACCGCCAGTAAGAACATGGTCTTCACATCCAGAGAGTCATTAGCGGTTTCCTCTTCCTTGGAATATGCTTCCTTCAGCATGGACAAGCCGAGAAGAATCAGCAGACCGAATGCAATCCAATGATCGATGCTGGTGATATAGCGTTCGAACTGACTTCCCAGGATATAGCCGATCAGCGGCATGAATGCCTGAAATCCACCAAACCACAGACCAACAAGACAGGCTTCCTTCAGCGAGATTTTTTTTAGGGCAAGACCCTTACAGACGGAAACTGCGAAAGCATCCATGGAAAGGCCGACCGCAAGTACAAACAAACTTAATAAACTCATTTCTTTTCTCCTTAGCTTTTTTAAAATAAAAACTCATAAGCAATAGACACAGTTGTGCTACTGCCTATGAGTCTCATTATCACAATCACAATT
>CAYOHU010000232.1:0-2629 GCA_964403845.1 uncultured Acetatifactor sp. | reverse complement strand
CTATACTGCCATCCCACCACCGGCAGCTCTCTGAAATATTTCCTTAAGCTTACTCCTCTTTCTCACAGGTTTACAAAACATATAATTTCGTTTTCTTACAAGTTCAAGATTAATTCCATTTATAAATTTTGTCAAGAAGAATTTTTATTTTTTTGCCTGCAGCCGCAAAATAACCTTGAACAAATCACCGTCAATCACAATCTCCATCTGACCGTTCTGCAACTCTATCAGACTGCCCGCAATGGATAACCCCAATCCGTTTCCTTCCATATGGCGGGATTGGTCTCCTCTGACAAAGCGCTCCTGCAATTCCTCTGCCGAAACCTCCAACGCATACTTGGACATATTCCGGAATACGATTTCCACGGTATCCTCCCTTGGCTCCACCGTCAAATATACTCTGCTTCCCTCCTGAGCATATTTACAAATATTATTCATTAAATTGTCAAACACACGCCACAGATGTTTTCCGTCCGCCAGAATGTACACAGGCTCCTCCGGTTGTCTCACCAGCAATTCCAGCTCCTTCTCTGCGAACCGCTGTACATACTCACCGATTGCCTGTGACAGAATCACACCTACCTCACAGGGCACCAGATTTACCTCCAGATTTCCTGTGGTTGCCTTAGATGCCTCCACCAAATCCTCCAATAATTTTTTTAATCGTTTAGACTGGCGCAATAATACCTCGGAGTACTCTGTCAGCTGTACCTTTTCGTCCTCCGCAATTCCTTCCAGCCTCGTCACCTCAGTTCCGATCAAATCCGCATAATTGATGATAGAGGTCAGTGGAGTCTTCAAATCATGGGACACGTTGGTAATCAGCTCTGTCTTTAAACGCTCACTCTTCATTCTGTCATCCACCGCCACAGCGATTCCTTCCCCGATGCTGTTCAGGTTCTCACCATGCTCCCTAAAGCCAAGGATCATTTTGGTGGTATCCAGCTTGTACGTCAGATTTCCCTCTGCCAATTCCTTGCTTCCCAGCTGCAGCTTCTTGCACATCAAAGCCAGATAAAGCACTAAGGGAAACAGAAGGATTTTCTCCAAAACGCACAAAAGTAATACGTCCGCATCCATACTCCACAGCTCGCAGAAGAACGTCATAGCCAGTAATTCCACAACTGCGAAGACTCCATATGCCAACACGATGCCGGTCACCAGAGGAATCCCATGTATCAAAGCTGCCGCTGCCCGCCAAAAAGCTCCAATGCCCTTTGCAAACTTATGAAGAATTCCATAGATCAGCGTATGCTTAAGAATCGTTCCTTTCTTTAATTCCACTGCCAGATCCATGCAGTAAATAGTGCCCCAGATGACGCAACATCCCAGCAGTACTATAGCAATCAGACGCTCCGGTAAATTTCCATAGCGTATCATTTCCACCGTAATCAGCAACCCAACCAATGCCACACCGGCGAAAACGGCTGTCACAAAATCAAAGGGAAAGAAATATAGCACACCACCTGTAATCCCATCCTGATGCTTATAATGCCCTGCACTGCACATCAAAAAGAGAAAGCAGGATACAAATAATAACACACTGATTGCAGCGGCAACAGGGATTACATAAAGATAATCCTCAATGAACACACCCCATGCATGAATCTCACGATACTCATCTCCATAAGGGAAGGTATCCTCCACATATACGCGGAACAGAACCTCCTGCCATTCCTCCTGCTCTGCCGATTCTATCTCCTGAGTCCAATCCGCATCGAAAACGGCATCCTGATTTTGAAACACGATATACTCCGTTTCCTCTACTGCATCAGCATTTGCATGATCGATACTACTCTCCGGTTCTGTTGTTGATTTTACATGAATCTCAGTGAAGCAATTAAAGGAATACCTTGTTTCATTCCCCTCATAATTGCTCCACAACAAAATGTCTTCCTGCCCCTCTGCTACATTGATATTGTAGATTTCCATATCTACATTTCGCCTACTGAGATAACTCTCTATGCCAGTCAAATCTCCCTCTTGGTAGAGTGTCTTCACATAATTCACATCATCCCAGACCACTCGGGAACGCATCACATCCTTTATCATCTGCGTGACACCGCTTGTATAAGCATCCGCCTCCCACAGCATGAGTGTGGTCAGGATTCCTGCACTTCCCACAAAAAAACTGATTGCCAGCAAAAAAAATGCTATCATTCTCGCTAAGGTACTACTGAGGATTGATTTATTTTGCTTTTCCTTCATTCCAACATCCTTTCTTCCCGAAGCAGCATCGAACATCAAATTGTCAGGTCTTTCGTTGCTCCTTCCTCCTGTGTCTGTCCTACACCTGCTTCTCACACTTGTAGCCCTGCCCCCACACAACCTTTAAATATCTGGGTTCCGCGGGATTGATTTCCAATTTTTCACGCAGATGTCTGATATGCACTGCCACTGTATTCTCACTTCCATAAGGAAGGTCATTCCATATTCTCTGATATATTTCCCTTGGGGAAAACACCTGACCCGGATTCTGCAGCAGGAGCTTCAGAATATCATACTCCGTCGGTGTCAGGGCTACCGGTTCTCCATCCAGAGTAACATTTTTTTCTTTATCATCCAGCTCGATGCCTCCCACTTTAATATCACCGATTGTGCTACGTTCAATTCCCAGATTCATCAATGC
>CAYOHU010000231.1:0-2640 GCA_964403845.1 uncultured Acetatifactor sp. | reverse complement strand
CCAGCACCATAACACCCACATCTGCAAAAATTGCAATCCACATATTGGCAATACCAACAGCACCTAAAATCAGGCAGATTGCCTTCACAGCCAGCGCGAATACAATATTCTCGTAGACAATCCGCAAGCATTTTCGGGAGATTTTCATAGCTGTCACAATCTTCTCCGGATTATCATCCATCAATACAATATCAGCTGCCTCAATTGCTGCATCAGAGCCCAAGGCTCCCATTGCAATTCCGATATCCGCCCGCGAAAGCACCGGAGCATCGTTGATTCCGTCACCTACAAATATCAATTTCTCTTTTGCAGGCTTTTCCTGGAGCAAACGTTCCACCTCAGCCACCTTGTCAGCGGGAAGAAGCTCGCTGTGCACATCATCAATTCCCAGCCGGGCAGCCACCTGCTCTGCTACCTCCCTGCTGTCACCGGTAAGCATAACCGTCTTATGCACACCGCATGCCTTCAGCTTCGCTATGGTATCACGCGCCTGTTCCTTAACGACATCCGAAATCAGGATGCGACCGGCATAGCTCCCGTCTATGGCCACATATACCGCCGTACCGACCTCCGCAGCCTGTTCTTCCCATACTCCAAGCTGTCTCATCAGCTTCGCATTACCCACTGCTACCGTCACACCATCCACCGTGGCCTTAACACCGTGTCCGCTGATTTCTTCCACGTCACTGATTCTGCTGCTGTTGATTCCGCACAGCTCCTTATTTTCTCCGCCGACTGCCTTACAATAGGCATCTGTCAGACTTTTACTGATGGGATGATTGGAATAGTTCTCCGCACATGCTGCATATTCCAGCAGCATCAGCCGGGCACTCCTTTCCGTTGTCTCCTCCTGTGAAGCCCTCCGGCATCGCTCCTCAAAGGCCTGAGAAGCTTCAATCTGTGTTACCTCAAACACTCCCTTGGTAAGAGTACCGGTCTTGTCAAACACCACATAGCCCGTTCCTGCCAGTGCCTCCAGATAATTAGACCCCTTCACCAGAATCCCGCATGCCGAGGCCCCGCCGATACCGCCAAAAAAACTCAACGGAATTGAAATCACCAACGCGCAGGGACAGCTGATTACCAAAAAGGTCAATGCTCTTGTCACCCACATCCTCAGAGACACCGGATTCCCTGCAAGCAGATTCATCATCGGCGGCAGGATTGCAAGTGCCAGCGCACTGTAGCAAACTGCCGGTGTATAATATCTTGCAAACTTCGTGATGAAATTTTCCGAGCGTGCCTTCTTCATGCCGGAATTCTCCACCAGCTCCAAAATTTTTGATACCGTGGATTCCCCGAACTCCTTTGTGGTGCGTATCTTTAATAATCCGGAATTATTGATGCAGCCGCTGATAACCGGGTCTCCTTCCTTTACCTCTTTCGGAGCACTTTCACCGGTAAGAGCAATGGTATTCAGCGTGGAGCTTCCTTCCTCCACCACTCCGTCAATCGGAATCTTCTCTCCCGGACAAACCACAATTACCGTTCCCGGCTCCACATCCTCCGGATCCACCTGCATCAGACCGCCGTTTTCATCCGTAATATTCGCATAATCCGGTCGGATATCCATCAAGGAACTGATATTACGGCGGCTCCTGCCCACCGCAACCGCCTGAAACAGCTCACCGATCTGATAAAAGAGCATAACTGCCACGCCCTCAGTATAGTCCCCCAGAAGGATTGCACCCACCGTTGCCACCGCCATCAGGAAGTTCTCGTCAAATATTTCTCTGTGCAGGATTCCCAGCACCGCTTTACGCAGAATATCATAGCCTATAATCAAATAGGGAATCAAATACAGTACAGCACTGCCATACCCCTTCACCGGTACAAAGTGAAGTACCACCATAAGAATCGCTGCTGCCATGATGCGATACAATACTTTTTTCTGTTTCTTCGTCATCCTTTTTCTCCTCGTCGCAGCTTAGGAGCTGCTGACACTTCCGTACTTTGCTTTACAAATAGATTTCACAGTCGGACTCTACCTTCTTACAGGCCTTAAGCACCTGCTGCATTACCGTTTTCTCCTCTGTGTCATCCGCAAACTCCACCTTCATCTTCTGAGTCATAAAGCTGACGGTAGCGTCCAGAACTCCCTCCACCTTCTTAGCCGCAGCCTCCATCTTCAATGCACAGTTTGCACAGTCCACTTCAATCTTGTAAGTCTTCTTCATATTCCGTTCCTCCATTGCTTTATTGTCGATAACAGACAAGTGGTAAATTCGCATATCATTTTAACTTTCATTCATATGAACCATTGTTCATATGTTTATATTACCACAGTATCACAGAATGTCAATACTATTCTTTCCAAAAATATAACAATTACCAAAAACGACAGTCCCGCAAAGGGATCTAAGGTGTCCCAAGCTCCGCTCAATCGCACAAAAATCGGATACAAGGCCCCGCGTGCAAGCACCCGTGCTTTGTATCCGATTTTCATGCAGAACTATTATCATATTTCCATCATGCTACCGGAGGTCAACTTCTCCTGTATCACTTTGTTTCCGGCAGTTCGTAAAGCTCCTTCGCAGAGTCCGTGATCAGATTGCTTCGAATGTCGATGACAGGACCGCCGGTTCCCTTGATATATTCCCCGGTAATGGTGACCCTGCCGATATTATCATCCTTTGGTAT
>CAYOHU010000230.1:0-2648 GCA_964403845.1 uncultured Acetatifactor sp. | reverse complement strand
ATTTATTACAATATAGATAATATTCATCGAGCAATTCAGGAAAATAAGCAGATTAAGTTTGTATATCTTGACTGGAATCTAAAGAAAGAAATGGTGCCAAGAGAGAATGGACAGAAAACAGTAAGCCCCTGGGCGCTAATTTGGCGGGAGGAGAACTATTACCTTGCTGCTTATGATGCGGAAGACGGAATTATAAAGCATTATCGTGTGGATAAAATGGGGCAGGTGGAGGTGCTCACACAGAATAGAGAGGGTATGGAAAACTTCTCAAAAACGGATTTGGCCTCTTATGCGAACCGAACCTTCGGCATGTTTGGTGGAGAGGAGGAGGTAGTTACATTACAATTTCCGAACAGGCTTGTGGGAGTAGTTTTGGACAGATTCGGTAAGGAAGCAGATTTGCGACCTATGAGCGACGAAACCTTTCGAATTCGGGTAAAGATTGCGGTCAGCGGTCAATTTTTCGGCTGGCTTGCCGGAATCGGTAAGGAGGCAGTGATTGCGGCACCGGAGAGCGTAAGGATACGTTACAGGACATGGCTTGAAGATATTATACACGAATAAATAGTATGAAAGTCCTAAAAAAGAAAATGCAAGTGAATTCTTAAAAAAAGGTATCTAAATTTTAGATACCTTTTTTGGTAGTTTTTCCGCTTATATCCTCGTTGACAAGGAAGAGAAACTTTCTTATACTGTTAGTGAATGGGCACAATATATCGGATTATGATGGGAGAAGATACCATATATGGTGTACTGCAAGGGCGGAGAAAAGTGATTTTTATGAAGGGAACGGAATCGTATGAATGGTAATTTAGAGCAGACAGGTACGGAAAGTGTTAATTACGGTGAGACATACAAGCCTAAAAAAAATGTGTATGTTATTAAGAAGGACGGCAGTAAGGAGGCATTCAATGTACAGAAGGTTATCAGTGCTGTGGGCAAGAGTGCCTACAGAGCATTGACTAAGTTTACCGATGAAGAGAAGAAGCATATCTGCCGTTATGTTGTGGACAAGGTGGACGAGCTGGAGTCTGATGAGGTTCCTATCCCTATTATGCATAATATTGTAGAGAGTGCATTGGAGCAGGTCAAGCCTGTAGTTGCCAAAAGCTATCGGGATTATCGTAATTATAAGCAGGACTTTGTAAGAATGCTGGATGATGTATACAAGAAGAGTCAGGCAATCATGTATATCGGTGATAAAGAAAATGCCAACTCTGACTCTGCACTGGTATCTACCAAGAGGAGCCTGATTTTTAATCAATTAAATAAGGAATTATATCAGAAATTCTTTCTGACCACAGAAGAGATTCAGGCATGCAGAGATGGTTATATTTATGTTCATGATATGTCTGCGAGAAGAGACACTATGAACTGCTGTCTGTTTGATGTACAGACCGTATTATCAGGTGGTTTTGAGATGGGAAATATCTGGTATAATGAGCCAAAGACTTTGGATGTGGCATTTGACGTAATCGGGGATATTGTATTAAGTGCAGCAAGTCAGCAGTATGGCGGCTTCACTGTCCCCAGTGTGGATACTATTTTGGAGCCCTATGCAGAGAAGTCCTATAAGCGTAACGTAAAAAAATATTTGGAGCTGGGGATTGAAAAATCCAAAGCGGAGGAAGTGGCTTATGCTGATGTGGTAAAGGAATTTGAACAGGGCTTTCAGGGTTGGGAGTACAAGTTCAACACGGTGGCCAGTAGCCGCGGTGATTATCCTTTTATCACGGTGAGCGCAGGAACCGGTACAGGAAGATTTGCAAAGCAGGCTACGATCAGTATGTTGGAAGTGCGTAGAAAGGGACAGGGAAAGAAGGAGTGTAAGAAACCGGTACTTTTTCCTAAAATTGTTTTTTTGTATGACGAAAACCTTCATGGTCCGGGGAAGCCGCTTGAGGATGTGTTTGAGGCCGGAGTGCAATGCTCGGCAAAAACCATGTATCCGGACTGGCTTAGCCTGACGGGAAAGGGTTATGTGGCAAGCATGTACAAGCAATATGGAAGAATCGTTTCTCCCATGGGCTGCAGGGCATTTCTTTCTCCCTGGTATGAGAGAGGCGGAATGCACCCGGCAGATGAAAATGATGTACCTGTATTTGTGGGGCGCTTTAATATTGGTGCGGTTTCCCTGCACTTGCCAATGATTCTTGCAAAGGCGAGGAAAGAAAGCCGGGATTTCTATGAAGTATTGGATTATTATCTGGAACTGATTCGTCAGCTTCATATTCGTACCTATGCATATTTGGGAGAAATGCGTGCATCCACCAATCCCCTGGCTTATTGTGAGGGAGGTTTTCTGGGAGGTCATCTGGAGCTACATGACAAAATTAAGCCATTGCTGAAATCCGCTACAGCCAGCTTTGGAATTACGGCGCTGAATGAACTTCAGGAGCTGTATAACGGAAAATCTCTGGTAGAGGACGGAGCGTTTGCAGTAGAAGTACTGGAGCATATCAACAAGAAGATAAACGAATACAAGGAAGAGGACGGAAACCTTTATGCGATTTACGGTACTCCTGCCGAAAGTCTGTGTGGTCTGCAGGTAAAGCAGTTCCGCAAAAAATACGGTATTGTGGAAGGAGTGTCCGACAGAGAATATGTGAGCAACAGCTTCCACTGCCATGTAACAGAGGATATTACAC
>CAYOHU010000229.1:0-2674 GCA_964403845.1 uncultured Acetatifactor sp. | reverse complement strand
TTATCACGCTGATACAATGATTCCCATTATCCAGATAAGTATCGTTTGAAATGAATAAATCATTGGTGATCATCTGTTCTACCACCGGATGTCGGCCTTCCTTGATATCAATTAATCCCTTTTCATTAAGTTTGGGTCTCACATAATGATTTCTCTCGGACACCAGAGACAGGGATGCATACACATCAAGTCTGGCAATTGCTTTCGCCGTTTTCTGAATCCGTTCTATCTCCATAGCGATGGAATCTCTGATTTTACAAAACAAGTCATATTCCAGAATCTGGAGTTTATCCTCCGCATTCAAAATCGTATCCTCCAGTTCCTTCAAACGGGGTGTGGTGTAACGCTCGGCATTGGCCAGGGTCTGCTTGCGGATATAATCCGCGGGAACCATATCCTTATATGAATTCGTCACTTCAAAATAATAGCCAAACACCTTATTGAATTTAATTTTCAGATTTTTGATTCCGGTGCGCTCCCGATCCTCGTCCTCCAATTGAGCAAGCCACTGCTTACCGTCGCGTTTGGCGCTTCGAAGCATATCGATATCCTCATCAAAACCATCCTTAATCATTCCGCCCTCGCGTATGGTAATAGGCGGTTCCTCCTCTATCGCATTTAAAATCAGCTGATAGATATCCTCCAAACCCTCTATCTCATCCTGCGCCTTCACCAGTTCTTCTTTTGTGAAGCCCGATAAAACAGTTTTAATATGAGGAAGCATTTCAAGAGAGTTTCGAAAAGCAATCAAATCTCTGGGATTGGCGGTCTTATATGTCACCTTGCTGAGTAGGCGTTCCAGATCATAAATCGGACCCAGATATTCACGAATTTCATCTCTGGAAACACTGTCATTATTGAATTCTTCAATAGCATCCAGACGCTTCTCCATATCTTCCCTGTCAATCAAGGGCTGTTCAATAAAGCTTCGAAGCATACGCCCACCCATGGCAGTCTTCGTTTTGTCCAACACCCAGAGCAGGGAGCCCCTCTTCTGCTTCTCGCGCAGGGTCTCAGTCAACTCCAGATTTCTTCTGGTAGAACTGTCAAGCAACATATACTTACTGGTCAAATAAGGATATATATGGGTGAAGTGCTCTAACTCCGTCTTCTGCGTCTCATACAGATATTGGAGTAAGGCACCTGCCGCAATCATTCCGATAGGAAAGTCCTCAATTCCCAGTCCAATCAAAGTATTTACTTTAAAATGATGCAGCAGCGCCTTTCTGCAGCCGTCATCATCAAACAAGTAAGCCTCCAATGTATTTACTGAGATATGTAATCTGCCGCGCAAATCCGCTATGTCCACACCACTCATCAGAAATGCCTCATTGCAGATAATCTCAGAGGGTTCATATTTCATCAGCTCATCCATCAGCTTTTTCAGGTCATCCACCTCTGTTACAAAATAATCTCCGGTGGTAACATCCGCTGCGGAAATACCGATTTTGGTGGGAGTATAGGTTATGCACAGCAGATAATTATTCTTGGACGCATCTAATGACTGCATATTCAGATTGGTTCCGGGAGTGACAATCCGCACTACCTCTCGCTTCACCAGTCCTTTTGCCAGCTTCGGGTCCTCCACCTGCTCGCCGATGGCAACCTTATAGCCTTTGCTCACCAGCTTACTTAAGTAGCCTTCCACCGCATGATAAGGCACACCGCACATAGGTGCACGCTCCTCCAAGCCGCAAGCTTTTCCTGTAAGCGTAATCTCCAGCTCTCTGGATGCGATTTCTGCATCCTCAAAAAACATTTCATAGAAATCACCAAGACGATAGAAAAGAATGCAATCCGGATACTGTTTTTTGGTCTCCATGTACTGTTGCATCATTGGCGTTAAATCTGCCATATTTACCTCTGCCACTTTTGTTACCCCTGTTCTATAGTATATTGTTGAATGTCCTGCAATCCGTTCCTTCAAATAGTTTAGGCGAATACACAAAAAATTGCGCATTCGCCTAAAGTATACCACAAAATATTGTTATTGTAAATCTTGTGCACGTTTCAGGGCATCATCAATATGTGCACAAAAATTCTCACTTCCGACCTTGCTATAGAATCCACTTTTTTGCATTACATGCATAGGCTGTTCATTCACATGGGAAAATACCATCTGGATTTTTTTCTTTTCGCATTCCTTATAAAGCAGCTCCATGTTATTCATAGCAGTTGCATCAATGGCACTTACACTTCTCATTCGCAGTACAAGACAATTCGTATTCTCATCAGGTGTAATCTGCAGAATTTTGTCCGCTGCACCGAAGAACAAGGGTCCGCTCACCTCATAAACAACAGTATTCTTGGGAACCTCTCGAAGAGATACGCTGTCCTTATCGTCTTCATCATCCACATATTTCCAGCCCTCAACCTCAGTCACTTCACTCATCCGCTTCATAAACAGAATTGCTGCCAACAGAATACCAACCTCAATTGCCACAACCAGATCAAATACAACAGTTAATACAAAGGTGGTTATCAGTACAATAATATCACTCTTAGGAGCAGTCCTGCACAGCTTTAAGAACTTTCTCCACTCAGACATATTATAAGCTACCATGAATAAAATTGCTGCAATGGCAGGCATGGGAATCAAAGCTGCGTAAGGCATCAAAACGACTAAAATCAGCAACAGAGTAACGGCATGTACCATACCTGCAACAGGGGTACG
>CAYOHU010000228.1:0-2723 GCA_964403845.1 uncultured Acetatifactor sp. | reverse complement strand
ATAGAGCACTGCATCGACAGGCAAATGATAGAGTAAAAAGCTTGTTGCAAATATGGCGAAGAATAAAAAACATATCGAAAACAGATGGCAGTGCTGCCTGAGATATTTAGCAAATAATTTCATGGTTTGTCCCCTCAATCCTCAATGAGATAGCCGACACCGAATTTTGTGGTAATAAAGTTTTCCAGTCCGGCAGCGTCCAGACGCCTTCTGAGTCTTCCGACATTTACGGTCAGTGTATTTTCATCTATAAAGCTGTCTGTCTCCCACAGCAGCTCTATCAGCTTTTCGCGGCTTACGATTTTGCCCTTGTTTTCCATAAGAATCCGCAAAATGCGAAATTCATTTTTGGAAAGGGAAATTTTTTCATTTTTATAGGTAAGAGTGTTGTCCCCGGTGTGCAAAAGGGCGCCCCGGTGCTCAAGCACGGGAACTGCTGCGGAAAAATCATATGTTCTGCGGAGCATTGCCTGAAGCTTTGCCATAAGCACGCTTTGGTCAAATGGTTTGGCGATATAATCATCAGCCCCCAGATTCATCGCCATAATCATATTCATATTGTCGGCGGCTGAGGAAATGAAAATAATGGGAACCTTTGACACCTTTCGGATTTCACTGCACCAATGGTATCCGTTAAAAAAGGGAAGTGAGATATCAAGCAGGATGATATGGGGGTCAAATGTGGTAAACTCCGGTAGGATATTGCGGAAATTTTCCACGCATTGTACCTGCATCTCCCACATTTCCGCTTGCGTCCTGATTGCCTCGGCAATGCCTCTGTCATCTTCTATTATCAATAATCGGTACATTCCTTCATCTACCTTCTTTCTGTCCGCAACACTTCCGTACCTTCCTGATTGCGATATCAAAATTTCTTCAAACTACTTCGCCCGATCCGGGATTGTTGCTTATCTTTAAGCGCTTTCAGTTTGATTGTACTATATTAACGAAAACTTTGAAATGGAAATTTTGAAATGGAAATTTTAAAATGGAAACTCTGTAATGAAAGTATTAAAATGGAGATTTTGAAATAAAAACTACGAAAACGTAAACAACAAAATGTTCAGCCGGGACTTGACAACGGGACAAATTATGATATAGTTCTAAATGCAAATGATTTGCATTTGCATCCGGAGAGCTTGCGGAAAAGCCCGGGCGGTACGGTAACGAATCTCGGAAAGGAAATTTTCATGCACGAATTATTACATATAATTGAGCACACATTAATTGAAGCGGTGAAGCTGGTTCCCTTTTTATTTCTGACCTATCTGGCTATGGAATATTTGGAGCACAAGACCGGGGACAAAGCGAAATCCATGGTTAAGAAGGCGGGGAAATGGGGACCGTTCATCGGCGGCCTTGCAGGAGCAGTACCCCAATGCGGTTTCTCGGCAGCTGCGTCTAATCTCTATGCAGGCCGAGTAATCACACTGGGAACCTTGATTGCAATATTTTTGTCTACATCAGATGAGATGCTTCCGATTTTGATTTCTGCGCAAATGCCCATGCGAACCATTGCAGGGGTGTTATTTGTGAAAGTATTGATTGGAGCGGCAGCAGGCTTTGTGATTGATGGTGTGATGCACAAGAAGGAAGAGCATCACCATCACCACCATGATCACGATCAGGAGCAATCCCACATTCATGAGCTGTGTGAACATGAGCATTGTAATTGTGAAAAGGGGATTGTCCGTTCTGCAATCAAGCATACCCTGCAGATTACCTTTTTCATCATTATCATTACCCTTCTGTTACATATGATTTTGGAATTTGTTGGGGAGGATGCCCTTGCGGAATTGATTCTGAATCAGCCTCTGCTGGGTCCTGTTCTGGCAGGACTGGTGGGGCTGATACCCAATTGTGCATCTTCTGTGGTGCTTACCCGGCTCTATGTGGAGAACACCATGAGTCTGGGAGCTATGATGGCAGGATTGCTGGTTGGCTCCGGTGTAGGTATGTTGGTATTGTTTAGGGTGAATCACGACAGAAAAGAGAATCTTAAAATCCTCGGATTGCTGTATTTGATTGGTGTAATAGTCGGCATAGTGATAGAATTGATTGTGTAGAACACCGCTGCAGCAAAAGGAAAGTGCTGAAAGCACGTTTTTGCGAAGGGGCTCTGAATAGTTACGGATACAATATGAAAATAGTGGGATAAGTTAGGGAAAGGATCGGGAAGAAGATGGAAGCACCTTTCAGGCAGGAATCAGAAGAGAAACAGTATCCTCAGGGAATTAAATGGACCAGACAACGCAAGCATGTATATGAAGTGCTGTGGCAGGCCACGGAGCCCTTAAGTGCAGTGCAGATTTATAATCGTGCAGATTCGTCTGAGGAAGAAATGTATGCGCTGTCTACCATTTACCGTATTCTTGCGACCTTTGAGGAAAAGGGGATTGTGAATAAAACCACGTGGATGGGGGATGGAACGGTAGTTTACGAGCTTAACCGCGGAGGACACACTCATTATGCGGTATGTCTGGAATGCCATAAACGAGTAGCATTGTCAGGTTGTCCCTTTGCCCACGTGCATCTGGAACAGGAGACAGGAGATTTCACTGTCACGGGTCATAAACTGGAGCTGTACGGATATTGTAAAGAGTGTGGAAAGGCAAAGAAAATATCAGGTTAGTGAATTACACAGTAATTTTAAAAAAATTGAAAAAAAAATAAAAAAAAATTAAAAAAAGGCTTGCATTTCGCTGACACCTATAATATAATAA
>CAYOHU010000227.1:0-2733 GCA_964403845.1 uncultured Acetatifactor sp. | reverse complement strand
GAAACCGTACCATCCAGATTACCAATACAGGGATTCAGCCGGGCTCGGGAGTTGGAAATCACAGGAATGCCTTGACAGAGGAGAGCCTGGGGATTCCTGTCATTGCGATTGGTGTTCCCACTGTGGTGGATGCTGCCACAATCGTTGGAGATGCATTGGAAAAACTCTTACAGGATGAAGAATTTGATGCTGTCAAATATATTGGGGAGCACAGGCGTGCATTTGCGGAGCTGAACAATATGTATATGACAGGCAAGGATATTGATGCGGTGATCAAACGAGTCAGCTTTACGGTATCAGAGGGAATCAATGCTGCTTTGGAGAAGGGAATGGAATAGCCTGCCTGCGTCGGGCATATATTGTAAACGACCCATGACGTTCTTTTTTTGGAATCCCGTCAAAGGAAGGGGAGTGCTTGAACGTAAAAAGATGGAAAAACGCGGTCAGTCCTGCTGTGTATCCTGTGGGATTGGCTGTTTTGTTTCTTATAATAATGTCGGTGAAAAGGGATTTGCAGATTTCAGAGAATCCCATTGGTGACGTGATAAGGCGAAGTATGGCTCAGGAGTTTTGTGAGAGCCTTACAGGAAGCTTTCTGCCGATAGTATCCTTTGCTCATCAGCAGGAGCTGGGAGAGAATCAATTGCTGGAAAAACAAATCGCCGGTATGCTTCCTTTGTATGGCTATTATAGGAAAACTGAGAAAGAGGAAACGGCGGAAACGCAGAAGGATGAGTATCTTTTGCTGGAAGATATTCTGCCGACTGAGGAATATTTGCAGAGTGAGAATATACAGGAGAATATGCAGGAGAATATACAGGAGAATATACAGGAGAATATACAGGAGAATATACAGACGGAAAATATCGAATTGCAGGAAGAACAGAGAGTGGTGGAAACGGAATCGAATCCGACGTCTGCTTTTATCCGCCACGAATTGCAATGTGCGGTGGATTTGCAGGCATTTACTGATTATGAGACTCTGGTGAAGAATTTTTATACCATAGACGGGAATACCATGGCAGGCAGTGACCAATTGGATATTTCAAAACTTATGGGGAGGGATATGACAATCTCAATGGAGAGTGACGGACCGCAGATACTGATTTATCATACTCATTCCCAAGAGGCTTTTGCAAATTCCGTACCCGGTGACGAGTCAACCTCCATTGTGGGAGTGGGAAATTATTTGAGCGAAATCCTCAGCACAGAGTATGGGTATGAGGTGCTTCACCATAAGGGAACATATGATGTGGATACCAGAGATGATGCATACGCGAAATCCTTGCCCGATATTGAAAAGGTTCTGGCAGAGAATCCGTCCATTCAGGTGATCATTGATCTACATAGGGATTCCATGCCGGAGGAAACAAGGCTGGTTATGGATTTGGATGGGCGGCCGACAGCCAGATTTATGTTCTTTAATGGCTTGAGCCGAACGAGAAAGACAGGAAATATCGCATATCTGTATAATGAGAATCAGGAGGACAATCTTGCGTTTTCCTTTCAGATGCAGCTGAGAGCCGCGGAGTATTATCCGGGACTTACCAGAAAAATATATCTGAAAGGGTATCGTTATAATATGCATCTGCGACCCAGGACTACGCTGATTGAACTGGGAGCACAGAACAATACTGTGGAGGAAGCCATGAATGCCTGTGATCCGCTGGCACATATCATACATATGGTTTTGTCGGGGGAAGGGGAATAAAACATAGACAATAGGGGAAAATTCTGCTACAATCATACTGTTTCGGGAGAGAGACCGAGAGAATTATGACAGAGAATGTAGATAGAGAGGAAAGCATAAATGGCATCCGTTGATCAGAGTAAAATCCGCAACTTTTGTATTGTTGCCCATATCGACCATGGTAAATCAACTCTTGCAGACAGAATTATTGAACAGACCGGACTGTTGACCAGCAGAGAAATGCAGGCTCAGGTTCTTGACAATATGGAATTGGAGAGAGAGAGAGGGATCACCATCAAAGCACAGTCGGTAAGAACTGTATATCGTGCAAAGGACGGGGAGGAGTATATCTTCAACCTGATCGATACACCGGGACATGTTGATTTCAACTATGAAGTCAGCCGCTCACTGGCGGCCTGTGACGGAGCGATTCTGGTGGTGGATGCAGCTCAGGGGATTGAGGCTCAGACTCTGGCAAACGTGTATCTGGCATTGGATCATGATCTGGATGTTTTCCCGGTAATCAACAAAATAGACCTCCCCAGTGCAGATCCACAGAGGGTAATTGAAGAGATAGAAGATGTAATCGGCATTGAAGCACAGGATGCTCCGCTGATATCCGCAAAGAACGGAATCGGAATTGAAGAGGTGCTGGAGCAGATTGTGAGAAAAATTCCGGCTCCGAAGGGAAATCCCGGCAATCCTCTTCAAGCTTTGATTTTTGACTCGCTTTACGACTCCTATAAGGGAGTGATTGTGTTTTGCCGTATTACGGAAGGCACAGTGAAGAAGGGAACCACTATACGCATGATGGCAACGGGAGCCAAGGCAGATGTTGTGGAGGTAGGTATTTTCGGCGCAGGTCAGTTCATTCCTTGTGAGGAACTAAGTGCGGGCATGGTAGGATATATCACAGCTTCAATTAAAAATGTGAAGGATACTGCAGTAGGCGATACCGTTACGGATGATAATAATCCCTGTGCGGAACCGCTTCCCGGATATAAAAAGGTGCAGTCCATGGTATATTGCGGTATGTATCCTGC
>CAYOHU010000226.1:0-2784 GCA_964403845.1 uncultured Acetatifactor sp. | reverse complement strand
CAATAAAACAAGTATTGCAATATATCAAACCGTTAATCAAGCCTTGTATTTCGAATCGCTTCTCTCACCTTTAAAATCATGGAGGGGGATACGGACAGCTCGTCAAAGCCCATCCTCAGCAATGTCCCGGTAAGCTCTGTGTCTGCTGCCAGCTCTCCGCAGATTCCAACCCGGCATCCACCCTTATGTCCGTTATCTACCACCATCTGCAGCATACGAAGCACTGCCTCGTGATGCGCATCATAGATATGATCCAGCTTTGGATTCTGACGATCAATCGCCAGAGTGTATTGCGTCAGATCATTGGTTCCCACAGAGAAAAAATCTACCTCCTCCGCCAACAGGTCGGAGATCATAACCGCCGCCGGCGTTTCAATCATAATGCCGACTTCGCAATCCCGATAGGCAAGCCCCTCCTCAGTCAATTCCTTCTTTACTTCTGCAATCAATTCCTTGATCCTTCGTACCTCCGTCACCGAGATTATCATGGGGAACATCACCGATATATTTCCGTAATAGCCGGCGCGATAAATGGCACGAAGCTGTGTCTTGAATATTTCCGGTCGGTCCAGACAGATGCGGATTGCACGATAGCCCATAGCAGGATTCTCCTCTTTTTCCATATGAAAATAATCAACCTGCTTGTCGGCTCCGATATCCAGCGTCCGAATGATCACCTTCTTCCCTGCCATATTCTCCGCAACCTCTTTGTATGCCGCAAACTGAGCCTCCTCACCGGGATAATCCTCTGACTCCAGATAAAAGAACTCACTGCGGAATAACCCGATTCCATCCGCGTCATTTGCCAGTGCACTTGCCACATCCGCCACACTGCCGATATTTGCATAAAGGTCTATTTTCTTACCGTCTAAGGTAATATTCTCTTTCCCCTTCAGTTCCTGAAGCAGGCGTTTTTTGTTCTCATCCTCTTCCTTCCTCACTCTGTACTCCGCAAGCTCCTTCTCCTCAGGTTCTACAATCAATCTGCCGGCATATCCATCCACAATCCCCATTTTTCCATTCACACTCTCCGGAAATTCAATTCCGACTAATGCCGGAATATTCATGGTTCCGGCAAGAATGGCTGTGTGTGAATTGGCAGAGCCGTATCTGGTTACAAGGGAAAGCACCTTGGATTTATCCAACTGCACTGTTTCACTGGGTGCCAAATCCGTTGCTAATAAAATAACCGGTTCTTCCCCAGATACCTCAACGTCCTCTGCACCATCCAGAATGGAAATGACACGGTTACTGATGTCTTTTACATCCGCTGAACGTTCCTTCATATATTCATCATCCATTGCCGCAAACATTCCGGCAAAATTATCGCCCGTGGTTGCAACGGCATATTCTGCATTAATATTCCGGGTTTCGATCATATTGAGTACAGCTTCCACATAATCCGGATCCTCCAGCATCATCCGGTGCACTTCGAAAATCATGGCACTCTCTTCCCCGACTTCCTTCAATGCCTTTTCATACAATCTATGCAGCTGCTCCTTTGCCGTTTCCCTTGCTTGGGTAAAACGCGCTGCCTCCGCTTCTGTATCCTCCACCCTGTATCGCTTTACCTGTTTATCTTTTTTTTGATAAACAGCTAATCTTCCGATTGCAATTCCTCCAAAAGCACTCTTTCCTTCCAATATCATAATTTACAGATTCTCCTTCCATAATGCCAGGATCTCCTCCTTTGTGGCCAATTCCTCAGAGAATGCCGATGCACTGCCTGCACATAAGCCCATGCGAAACGCCTGCGCATAGTCTTCATTTTCCAGATATCCGGCAAGAAATCCTGCCACCATAGAATCGCCTGCTCCCACCGAATTCAACACTTTCCCTTTCGGAGCCTCTGACTGCATGACTTTTCCATCCTCCGTCACCAATACAGCACCCTCACTCGCCATGGAAACAAGCACATTGCGCGCACCTTTATCCTGCAATTTCTTAGCGTAACAGATTACCTCAGCCTTGTTCTTCAGTGTCACTCCAAAAATATCGCCCAGTTCATGATTGTTGGGCTTAATCAAAAACGGATGGTACTGCAATACATTTACCAACAAATCCTTTGTGGCATCTACCACAATTTTCAAGTTTTTCTCCTGAAGATATTCCATAATATCTCTATAAATAGATTTGGGCAGCACATCCGGAATATTTCCTGCAAGCACCAGAATATCCCCATCCTTCAAGGTATCCAGTTTTCCATAGAGTTTCCTGATATCCTCTTCTACGATAACCGGACCCTGACCGTTAATCTCCGATTCCATATCAGAGCGAAGCTTCACATTGATGCGGGACATTCCCTTTTGTACCATAATGAAATCAGCAGCGATTCCCTTTTCCCCAAGAAGTCTATCCAGTTCGTTGCCTGTGAAGCCTGCCAGAAAACCCAGTGCAATACTTTCAAACCCAAGGTTTTTCAGCACCATGGATACATTGATTCCTTTTCCGCCGGGAAGAATCCTCTCCTCTCTGGTACGATTCACAATACCACATGTAAAATGATCCACCGTCACCACATAGTCCAATGACGGGTTAAAGGTTACCGTATAAATCATTTTTCCTCCATACCGGCGCTATGCGCCACAATAAGCTCCTGCCTTTGAGACCGCTTCCCTCACATCTTCTTTATCAGGTAATTGCGAAGCATGCATTTTGCACTGAATTCTCTGTTCCGAAGAATTACCGTACTTTTGGGGGGTCGTAATCGCCTATCTTTTATTATACGAATATCGGACGTAAAAAACAACCTACGACAGTCCTCTGTCAATAGGTTGCTCACTC
>CAYOHU010000225.1:0-2810 GCA_964403845.1 uncultured Acetatifactor sp. | reverse complement strand
ATATATCATTATATCATATATTTTGAAAAACACAATAAAAAGGAGGAATTATTATGGAAAAAGGTTTGAAAACGTACATGTTTTGTAACGCGCACTTGGACCCGGTGTGGTTGTGGCAGTGGGAATCAGGACTTTCGGAAGGAATCTCCACCTTCCGTGCAGCGTCAGAGTTTATTGACGAGTATCCTGATTTTGTCTTTAATCACAATGAATCCTTACTGTATGAATGGGTGGAGGAGCATGAGCCGGAATTGTTTGAGAAGATCAAGAGGCAGGTAAAGGAAGGCCGTTGGGAGATCGTTGGCGGCTGGTTCCTGCAGCCGGACTGCAACATACCCGCAGGTGAGTCTATTTATCGTCAGGTGCTCAAGGGAAGATTATATTTTTATGATAAATTCGGCAAGGTTCCTTTGACGGCAGTGAATGTGGATTCCTTTGGGCATGCGCAGGGACTGGTTCAGATGATGAAGAAATGCGGCTATAAGTATTACATAAATACAAGACCGGGTCGTGGGGACTATGAGCATCCCAGTGAGGATTTTATCTGGCGCGGATATGATGGGGAATCTGAGATTTTAGTACATCGTTCGGATAAGGGATACAATTCCGTTTTCGGTCAGGTACATGAAGAGCTGCCTCGCTGGATGGAGCAGCATAAGGATGAGAAGACCGGTTTGTATTTCTGGGGTGTCGGAAATCATGGCGGCGGTCCTTCCAGAAAGGATCTGGATGATATTGCAGAAATGCAGAAAAATGGTGCGAATATCGTACATGCAACACCGGATGAATATTTTGCAACGGTGGATACCGAGAAGGTGCCTCTGGTGGATCGCGGACTGAATACTCTGATGGAGGGCTGCTACACCTCGATTATCCGTATTAAGCAATTACATCGTAAGCTGGAGAATGATCTGGTCATGGTGGAGAAAATGGCTTCCCATGCGGTTGCGGCAGGTCTTGCGGAATACGAGAAGGCAAAGATTGATGATGCATGGCGTGATCTGTTATTTGCGGAATTTCATGATTCCCTGCCCGGTTCCTGTATCAGACCGGTGGAGGATGATACCATTCGCATTCTGGATCATGGCCTTGAGATTACTAATCAGTTAAAGGCAAAATATTTCCTTGCACTTTGTTCCGGACAGGAGAAGATTAAAGATGGCAATACAGTACCGCTGTTGGTATACAATCCTCACCCGTTCCCTTATAAACAGCCGATTGACGTGGAGTTCCTGTTGCCCCGACAGCTGTGGCACAAGGAGTTTTCCGACCCGGTGGTTTATCGCGGAGAGGAAATGATGCCGTCCCAGCAGGCAAAGGAATCCGGAAACTTCTATATGGATTGGTGTAAGCGTGTGATTTTTGAAGCTGAGCTTGCTCCCTGCTCCATGAACCGTTTTGATATTCACTTTAATGTGATTGAGAAGCGTCCGGAACCCGTACTGCGTCCGGAGCGAGATGGTAAGCTCCATATCGAAACTGCTCGGGGAGAGGTTGTTATCAACTGCCGTACAGGTTATGTTGACAGCTATGTCGTAGACGGAAAAGAATACTTAAAGCCCGGTGCATTTGCGGTAAATGTACATACGGATGCATTCAACTGCTGGGAAGGAAAAGGCGCTTTGGACGTATATGATCCCACCGGCAAATTCCATCTGATGACACCCGGTCAGGCAACAGATTTCGCCGGAGTGAAGGGTGGCACCGTACAGCCTGTCCGTGTGACGGATGAAGGTGCTGTGAATGTAGCTGTGGAGGCGGATTTCGTTTATAACAATTCCCGCCTGATGATGCGCTATATCGTCAACAAAGCCACCGGCGCGTTGGAACTGGAGATGCGACTGTTCTACGCAGAAAGCGAGAAACGCTTGAAATTGTGGATTCCCACCACTTTGACGGAGGGAGAGCATATCGGTCAGACAATCTTTGGTCGTGAGGTGCTGAGACGTTCTTATGCTGACGTTGTTTCCCAGTGCTGGCAGGCTGTTGCTGACAGCAAGGCAGCGCTGACAGTCATTGACGACGGTGTATACGGCTCCAATTATTATGATGGAAATCTGGCAGTGACTCTGGTGCGTTCCGCAGGCTACGGTGCAGGTCATTCCACATGGGGAGAGCCCTTCCATGAGCTGATGTATCAGCCGAGAATGGATCAGGGAGAGAGAATCTTCCGTTTCCGCGTTATGGCGGGAGAACGCACAGAAATGCTTTCTGTTGCAGACAGAGAGGCGGCAATGTTTAATCAAAAGGCATATCCTTTGGCATTCTGTCCTTCCGGAAATGGAGAGAAGCCCAAGGCTCTGGCGTCTGTGGATAAAGAGAATGTCACATTGAGCTGCTTCAAACAAAGTGAGAGAAATGCGGATACCTATATTATCCGACTGTTTGAAGCACAGGGCATTGGCACAACGGCTCACGTGGAGCTGCCGGTTTATGCTCTTGCCTTAGATGTCACGCTTAAACCGTTTGAGATTAAGACCTTCAAGATTGAAAACGGAAGCATCAGTGAGACTGATATGCTGGAGGGCGCTGTTCCGCTGAATGCTTAATATTGCAAAAAATGTAACGGTCGAAGCATCTGATGCCCAGACCGTTACAAAAAGGTTTGGAAGCGCAAAAATTTCTGGACAAAGAAGGCTTGAAGGAATTTTTGCGCTGTAATTATGAAGCTACTGAATAATTACGAATCATTAAATGAAATACGGATAGGAGATAATCATGGAAACATTAAAGTTTGGTATGAAGTATTGGAAACGAAATGTTCCCTTAGCTATAGTAACACAATTGATCAGTTTTATTGCAATTATAGC
>CAYOHU010000224.1:0-2855 GCA_964403845.1 uncultured Acetatifactor sp. | reverse complement strand
CCTTCACAAGCTCCATTGCCTCTTCATCATAGCATTCCATTCTGTTCTCGGTGAATACTCCTGTAGCTTCAACCGCCATTGGACTATCCACATACACCAGAAAATCCTCATGCCCCTTTACCAGGCGTTCCACTTTTATTTTTCGCAGGAAATACAGCATCTCCTGTGTTCTTCCCACTGCAAAGGAAGGGATAACTACATTGCCGCCTTTATCAAAGGTTTCCTGCAAAATTTCTGTGAGCTCCCGGATATAATCCGGTCTCTCTGCCGAATGCAACCGGTCACCATAAGTGGATTCCATCACCACATAATCCGCTTCCTCCGTGCATATCGGATCTCTGAGAATCGGCTGATTCTTATTTCCGATATCTCCGGAAAATACGATTTTCTTCTGTATGCTTCCCTCCGTCAACCACAGCTCGATACTTGCCGAGCCAAGCAGATGACCGATATCTGTAAATCGTACCTTCACGCTGTCACAAATCTCTACGACACGATCATAGTAGCAAGGCACAATTCTCTTGATTACACCTTCTGCATCTTCCATCGTATAAAGAGGCTCCTGAGCCGACACTCTTGAGCTCCTCTTTGCTTTGCGATTCTTCCACTCCGCTTCCATCATCTGGATATGCGCACAATCTCTAAGCATGATGCTGCACAGATCCGCAGACGCCTCTGTCATGAATACCTGTCCGCGAAATCCTCTGGCGTACAAAAGCGGCAGATTTCCTGAATGATCCACATGCGCATGTGTCAGAAACACATAATCAATCTGTGCCGCATTCACCGGCAATGATACATTTTCAAAGGTATTCACACCCTGTTCCATACCACAATCAACCAGAATATGTTTGCCGTCAACCTCTATATAATGGCAGCTTCCCGTCACCTCATGAGCCGCACCGATAAACATCAATTTCATAATGATACCCCTTTCTCTCCTTCCTTGGTCAACTACAAGCTGTCTCCCTTTCCACAGTGAAACCGGACGCATCCTCTCTGTTCTTCCTTCTGTTGATACAAGGCCTCATCCGCAGCTGTCAGGAAATCCCACATCTTGTTCGGCTTGTAGGGAATTGCATGCACAGCCCCAACCGTTATGGTTACCACCTTCAGAGATTTCGAATCCACATTGGGTATTTTCAGGGCTTTTATGGTTTCTATCAGCATTTGCGCCCGTTCCTCTAAATATTCCCTGCTTTTCCCTAAGGTAATGACTACAAATTCATCTCCACCATATCTGGCAGCGAAATCCTCCGGCATACAATTTCTAATCGCCTTTGATATCGCAACAATACAATCATCGCCCTTTTGGTGACCATATCTGTCATTCATCTGCTTAAAATAATCTATGTCCGTAAAGAGTACCCCAAGGAAAAGCTCCTTTTGCAACGCTTCCTCAAACATTTCCTCCATCCGCCGATTCAGATATCGCTTATTATATAAGCCGGACAATTCATCATGCGCCGTCTGATAAAGCAATTTTGAATTCTGCTCAACCAGTCTGGTCTGCTCCTCTTCAATTCGTCTCAGCTTATTTCGCAGAGAGATTGTCTGCAATACCTGATTATTTTCGACAAATTCATGCTTATTTTTCAGTTTAAAGAAGGTCTGCGCACAGGATAGGAAGCTCTGCTGTTCCATCTCATCACTGCAATACTGCAACCGATATAGCAGAAGCTGCAACAAAAGGCTTTCATTTTTCTCAATTGCCGCCTGCGGCTCCATACAATCCAAAACCCATCGCAGACTATCTAACTTCCCTGCCTGTACCAGAAATTGGATTAGATTTAATATATTATCAAAATAAGAATAAATAGCGTAGCCCTCATCCACACCACGCACTGCCTCATCCGTGTACCTTTCTGCCAGCTCCGCATCCCCACATCGGGAATAGAAAAGGGCAAAAAAGACGCAAATCCCCAGTCTAACTGCCGGAAGCTCCTTATTTTCAACCACCTGTTGCTTCAGCTCCCGGACAGCCGACCTTGCTTTTTCAAGCTGCCCCGTCATAACCAGGCAGCGTCCGTAATCAGCAAGAGCTCTACAATACAGATTTTCCAAGCTGGTCGTAGCTCTTCCATTCTTCTCCAAAAAATGAATGCCTTCCTTATAACAGTTCATCGCCTTGTCATATGCGCCCACACGATAATAAGTATTTGCCATATTGATTCTTACCATAGTGTATACCACACGACTGTTGTACCTTCCGGCATAAATAAGTGCTTTCTCATAATGCTCCATTGCGAGAATAAGGTTATTCTGACTGTGTGCTACAACACCATAAAGATTGTGACATCTTGCCATCTCTCTTTCCTGTTCTGTGCCATTGATACAACGAATACTCTCATTCAAATACCAAAGACATTCATCCATTCTCCCCTTATCCATCATATAAAACGCCGCATAGTAACAGGTCAGACCATATAAGCCCTTATTCTTCTCTTCGGTGATACAATTTAAAGCATACTGAATACTGTCCCACGAGATATCCTCCACAGCACGAATTTTCTGCTCCAAAAAATCGGTAATCTCAATCAGCTTCTCAATATCCCCTTCCATATCTGTTTCACCACCCCTCTTTTAGTCCAAACTCCCCAGGATTGCCTATTTAATCTATTTTATTATGTTATTATTTCTTGTGCAAGCTAAATTTCTTTTTTATCCATATTCATAGCAAAGCTGTTCTATTTTTATCAATTGCATCTACAATTTGCCGAAAAGTAATACAACTTTATTATTGACATTTTTCATGTAGTATAGTATATTATTACTTGTCCGTTAGGGAGCAGACATTAATGTATGCGCGAGTGGCTCAGCGGTGGAGCACCTCCTTGCCAAGGAGGGGGTCGCGG
>CAYOHU010000223.1:0-2860 GCA_964403845.1 uncultured Acetatifactor sp. | reverse complement strand
GTTCTCCTGAAAATCTATCAGCTGTCTTGCCAAAGCAGTGGACTTTTCTCCGGCCTCCGGGTTATGATGCAGCACCTTCTCCATCTCCAAAATTCCCGTATTGCTCCCCTTGATCATCAGTTCTGCAATATGTCCGGTACTGGTATTGAGCATGGTATTATAATGAATACCGGCTTTCAGCATCATATCTGTCAAATGACTTCCACGATAAAGCTCCGCCTTAGCCTCCACCAATTGTTTTGCAGCCTCATTATGGAGCTCCGCGTATTTCAATGACTGTCCGGATATCAGCCTTGCAAGATTGTCATCATACACCTTATCGGATATGGTCTCCATTGCCTTCATCGCCGTTTCTGTATTCCTTTGAATCTCCCGATAAACTGTCACTTCCTGTGATCTCATTCCATCCTCCGTTTCGTCATATTTTGATAGGTGCTGTTTTTTATTCACGCAAAAAAGCTTCCTGCAGTTTCCTACAAAAAGCTTTTCCACTATTTCTGATTCTATGCTTTCATTTTTGAACTTTTAATTCTTACGATTCTATATTTTCTGTCTCTATGCCTCTGTTTCCATACTTAGATGGGATTAATTTACATAGTCAGCTTTCACATAGCCAACCTGTCCGTTATAATTAATCTTACACCAGCCATTCTCATTAGCATACAAATCCACAGATTCTCCTCCAACAAGCACACCCAGCTTTTCTGCGGTCTCACTTGCGGAAGTACGCACATTAATATTGGTAGTCGCAGTAACGATGCCGATACTCTGTAAGCCATTAGCGCTCTCTGCAACCTCCAAAAACTCCGACTTGATAAAACCTTCCTTGCCGTCATAAAGCACTTTTGTCCAGCCGTTTACTTTTTGTTCAAGAATCTGTAAACGAGTGCCTCCGGTTACCTTACCCAACTTGTCAGCACGCTCGCTGTCAGAGTTCCTGACATTAACTGTAGTTGAAGCTGTAGCATATTGCACCACATTTTCAACCGGCTGCACACTCGAAGCCGGTTCAGACCCCTCCGTTGCTTCTACGGGACTGTTCTCTCCTTCGCCGGCCGCATTTTCTCCGGCTTCCGGTGTTTCCTCAGCATTAATAAGTGCCAGTCGCGTTCCTACAGCTGCACTGATCTGCGTATTCATCTCGCTCAAATATTCCAAAAGCTCAGGCTTTGCCGAAACCAGATCATTATACTCTACAGTCACACGATTATGAAATTCAACCACATCATCCTGAGACATCACCTTTTCAATATATTGGTTTACCTCATCACTGAATTCACCTGTTTTGATATAAAGTCCACCCTCATCATTGGTGCAAACGTAATGAGCCTTATATCCAGGGAACTGCTCTTCATGTTCCACAAAGACCACCTTATAGTAAATGAAGGCAATCGTAGACCCTGCCTCAGGACCGGGTTTTGTATAAATCTCAAGCACAGGATAAGTGTCAATATATTTTGCAGTCTCAGCATAACGAACGATATCCTGAATTGGAATGTTATCACATACACTGCTGATTGTAGCTTCATCTCCCAATGCCACTGCGTTATAAAAAGTAGTAATCAATGTAGTAATCGCAGGATCTTCATTTAAAACCATAGGTACATCCTGCTCAACCTCAGGCACTACCGTTTCTTTTACAGCACTCTCCTGAGTCGAAGTTTCCTCTGTTTCTTCTATCTTATCCGCATTACCCGCCGTCAATGCAACAGAGACAGTAAATGCAACTGCCGCAATCACAACAAGCGGAAAAACGACCTTACTGTGCTTCACCATAAATTTAGTGATATCTCTTATTTTATCTTTCCACATACAATTCCTTTCATAATTCAGGGTGATGTAAAATGCATCCGACAGGAATCGAACCTGCATTAAAGGCGTCGGAGGCCTCCGTTCTATCCATTAGACTACGGATGCAAAATGTTACAAATTTATTACATCACCCTGACTATAATATCACAAAAAAACTTGTATGTCTACCTTGTTTTTTTGAAAAAACTTGGAAAATTCTAAAGAAAAATTTAAAAATGATCAGAGAATACTAATTTGACCTGTAAAACGATTAAAATAATAGAGACTATTTGAAAGGATTTCTTCCGGTTCAACCTGTGTTGTATTTACTTCCACAATCATTCTCCGCAGCTTATCCACATCTTCTTGTCCGGTATCACACAGCACGATCACCTCATGAATGGAGCTTGGGATAATATAGTAATTGCATTCCTCACTGTTCGACATGTGTGCCAAAAGCTCCGGATAGAGGATACAGACCGCTCCGTGAACTTTGCTGCTGTTACTCAATATTTTCATTGGTAATTGTTCTAAGAAATCCTGCTGTTCCTTTTCATCCAAGGGCAGTTCTTCCCCCGTTTTCTCCTGTTGAGCCATCAAATCCTTAATAACCGTTTCCATTGAATTCCATATTCCCGGGAACAGCTCCGGTGTATTCTTCTGTGCAAGCTCATACAAAATATCCACTGTAACATTCCACATTTCCATGTGCGAATTATGTATCAGAATGGAGCCATTTCCCAAGGTTTCTCCCTGATAAGCATAATAAAAACAAATTGCAAGATCCAGATACTCTATATGAGGTATTTGGGTAAGCAGCTCCCGATTCTGCTCAGCGGAAATCAAACGATAACAAATTCTGTCCTTCACCTTCTCAAAATGCATAAAAAAAGACATATCCACACTTTCTTCCGGAGTTTCCTCCTGATAGATTTCCAAAATACGCTCTATAATAGCATTAAACGGAATCCCGTTTTCGTATGCCTGCCAGAAGGAGTCCAGATATATCGTAGGTGATACATTCTGTTCCCTTGTATGAATCATTAATCCCTGTAGGACTACGTTATTA
>CAYOHU010000222.1:0-2875 GCA_964403845.1 uncultured Acetatifactor sp. | reverse complement strand
CAATATGGTGAATAAGCTGCTCACCCTGAACCAATTGGAATTTGGCAATTACAGGGTGAATATGGAGAGATTTGATATTGTTACATTAATAAAGAACTACATGTTGTCTGCAGGAATTTTGATAAAGCAGAATCAGATCCGGGTGCGAATGGAGAATTATATGCCAATCTTTGTGTGGGCAGATGAGTTCAAAACGGAAGAGGTCTTTATGAACTATTTCTCGAACGCAGTCAATCACTGTGATGGTGAGAAAATTATCGATATTAAGCTGGAACAGAGGAATGGTAAGGTAAGAGTTTCCGTATTTAATACAGGAATGCCCATACCGGAGGACGCTTTACCGCATATTTGGGAAAAGTTTTATAAGGTGGACAAGGCAAGAACCCGGGAATACGGCGGAAGCGGTGTCGGATTGTCCATCGTGAAGGCAATTATGGAATCCATGAATCAGAAGTTTGGTGTGGTAAATTTTAATAACGGTGTACAGTTCTGGTTTGAGCTGGAGACTGTTCAGGAGTAACCAGAGGTTTTATGAGGGAAGAAATAATGGACTTACAGGAAGTAAAGGTACTGCTTGTAGGGGTGGATACAGGAACAGAGGTGGATTTTGAACGATCCATGACGGAATTGGAGAGTCTGGCGCTGGCAGCGGGCAGGCAAGTGGTTGGAATCATAACTCAGAAGCTGGATGCAGTAAATAAGGCTTTGTATATTGGCACAGGGAAAGTGAGCGAGGTAAGAGAGCTTGCAGCAGAATGCGAAGCGGAGGAAATTGTATTCGATAATGCACTTTCTCCTTCTCAGATTCGAAATCTGGGAAGAGAATTGGAGTTACCGATTTTTGACAGGACGAATTTGATATTGGATATTTTTGCTCTACGTGCAAAGACAAGGGAAGCCAAGCTTCAGGTGGAGACAGCCAGCCTTCAGTATATGCTGCCACGACTGGTGGGAATGCGTGAATCGCTAAGCCGACAAGGCGGTGCCAGCGGTAGTATGAGCAGTAAAGGTGCCGGTGAGAAGAAGCTTGAGTTGGATCGAAGAAAGATTGAACATCGGATCAGTGAACTCAAAAAAGAACTGACAGATATTGCGGAATCCCGTGTGACGCAGAGAAAGAGAAGGTTTGCTTCCGGTACACCGCAGGTTGCTCTTGTAGGATATACCAATGCAGGAAAATCTACTATTATGAATCGTATGGTGGAACGATTCGGAGAAGGTTCGGACAAGACAGTTATGGAGAAAAATATGCTTTTTGCCACTCTGGAGACCAGTGTGAGAAAGATAGATTCAGGAGTGAATCCCCCCTTTCTGTTGGTTGATACGGTGGGTTTTATCCATAAGCTTCCACATGGCTTGATTCAGGCATTTCGCTCGACACTTGAGGAAGTGCAATATGCAGACTTACTGGTTCAGGTGGTGGATTTTTCTGATGAGAATTACAAGCAGCAAATGAAAGTCACTGCGGAGACCTTAAAGGAGCTGAATGCCGGAGATATTCCGCAGCTTGTAGTCTATAACAAAGCGGATATCTGCGATATGTCTGATTTGCCGCGAGTAAAAGGAAATCAGATTTATATGGCAGCCGGTAAGAATGTGGGAATTGATGAGCTGGCAGAGTTGATTCAATCGAAGCTTTATGCGGATTCCGTTAAATGTGAATTCTTAATTCCGTATGCGAAAGGTAATATTGCTTCTTATTTCATGCAAAATGCAACTGTTTTAGAAAAAGAATATCGGGAGGACGGAATTAGGATTTGTGTAAATTGTCGTAGCCAGGATGCGTCAAAGTATGCTATATTAAAAATAGAATAAGCCGAGACAGCTTTGGTTTATATTATTTTTGAACAGAAAAAAACATAAGAAGGCAGAGTGAAATAACTATGAAAAAGGAACAGTTGAGAAAAGATATGCTTGTGGTAATAATGAGTTTAATGTTGACGGGATGTGGGAATCGTATTCCTGAAATGACGGGAGAAGAGGAACGGGCTGTAAGTGAATATGCAGCTAATTTGATTTTAAAATATGATGCAAACCATAGAAGCCGTCTTGTAAGCCGCGAGGAGGTAGAGAAAAGAACAGCTGAATTATTGGAGAAAGAAGCATACGATATTCCGGAAGCTTCACAGGGAGGAATGGATCCGGTGGATGATACTCCGATTATTGAAATTGACCGGGAAACAGGAGAAGGCAGTACAGCGGAAAATATGGAGGCTTTTTATGAGTTGCCTGATGGAATCAACATTATGTATCAGGGAGAAGTTGTGGCAGACAGCTATTCAGCAGAAGAAGATGCCGAGGATTATTTTGCCTTGGATGCTGCAGAAGGGAAAAAACTAATGATTCTCAATTTCTGTATTGAGAATCATTCCCGGACAGAACAGGGAATGGATTTGCTGGCTAAAGGTGCTGAAATGAAGGTTACGGTGAATGGAAGCAGAAGCTATAATATTTTAACGACTATGCTGTTGAATGACATGTCTACGTATGTGGGAGATGTTCCGGCGGAGGGAAACATTTCAGTGGTGTTATTGGCAGAAGTAGACAAGGACGTAACGGAGAATATAGAGTCATTAAGTCTGAGACTAAAAAATGATTCAAAAATATGTACAATTTTGCTGCATTAGATGCAAAGTAGAAATAGAAAACGTCTTGAAACTTAAGAAAAAGCCCTGTTTACGGGCTTTTTTGCGTTGTATTACTAATTGTATAAAAAAATGCAAAAAAATGAAATTAAGTGTTGACATACGGAGGAGAGAATGCTATACTCATATTCGTCGCTGAGGGAAACGCTCAATACGACAAAAGTTAAAAAAAATCAAAATAAGTAAAAAAGTTGTTGACATGGTCTTGCGGCTGTGATATGATATCAGAG
>CAYOHU010000221.1:0-2887 GCA_964403845.1 uncultured Acetatifactor sp. | reverse complement strand
GCGAAGTAACCACATGAGCAAAAGGAAAGTGCTGAAAGCACATTTTTGCGAATGGTGTTCCGAATAGTTACGAATATATGATTTTACGCAAACATCTTGATTATAATCATAAATGCGATTGTTGCCTAGCACCTTCAAAAATTCTTCATGAAATTTTAACGGTTGCCTTTTTGTGTTTCAGTCAGACACTCTCACGCATTCTCACTCAGATATTTTCTCAGGAATGCTATGAGGCAATCCATCTCTGCATCCGTACCAATGGTAATACGCAGGTAATTATCAATTCTTGGCTTCTTCCAGTAACGGACATAAATGTCCGCCTCCCGCAGAGCTTTAAAAATATTTTCTGCCGGCACACTCTTATGAGACGCAAAAATAAAATTGGTCTTGGAATCCGGGAAGGTAAAGCCCAGCTCACTTAATTCCTTTTTCACTCTCTCCCTTGTTGCTACAATCTTAGCCGTAGTTTCTTTAAAGTACGCATCATCCTTCACAGCTTCCACTCCAAGTACCTGAGAGGGCAGATTCATTGTGTAGGAATTAAAGGAAAATTTCGCATCATTCAAATATTGGATTACCTTCTCATTTCCGATACAGAAGCCGATTCGAAGTCCCGCCATTGCCCGTGACTTCGAGAAAGTCTGTACCACCAGCAGATTGTCATATTTCTCGATCAGAGGCAGGGCACTCGTTCCCCCAAAATCCACGTAGGCCTCATCCACAATCACAATCACATCACGGTTAGCCTGCAGAATCTCCTCCACCGTATCCAGACTCTCCAACACACCCGTAGGTGCATTGGGGTTGGGAAAAATCACGCCACCGTTCGGCTGTCGGTAATCCTCCGGATGAATTCTCCAATTTTCATCCAGCGCACAGGTCTTGTAGGGAATCCTGTATAATTCCGCCCAAACATCATAAAAGGAATATGTTATATCAGGAAACAGAATTGGCTTGTCGCTGTTAAAAAAGGTCAGAAACGCCATGGATAATACATCATCAGAGCCTACTCCCACAAAAACCTGTTCGGGCTTTACATGATAGTACTCCGCCAAAGCATTCACAAGCGGTGTCACATCAGGATTCGGATACAGACGAAGTGCCTCCACATTCAAGTTCTCTGACAATTTCTTCACACCGGGTGCCGGCGGATACGGACACTCGTTGGTATTTAATTTAATCATATTCGGTTTATTGGGCTGTTCACCAGCCACATAAGGCACTACCTTACGTACATTTGCTTCCCAATTCATTTTACTTCCTATCTGCGCGTTGCGACACGCTCTTTTTATTGGATTCGCATACTAATCCAAAATATCTTCTGTTCCCGGACACTCTGTCCGTTATCTCGCTCATTGTAGCACGCATGTTTTTTCCCGTCCAGTAGATTTCATTGGGAGTGTATGCCGCTACCTGCAGTTTTGCAGTTCTGCACGATATCTCAGAACCTGCTCTTCCAAGCCCAACCTCTCATAGCATCTCACAAGACCTGACAACGCGTCCCTCTCACCGGAGGAGAGACTCAGCACAGGGCACGTTTCATAAGCCGCATTGTAATACCAGACTGCTGCTTCCTCATAATCGCCCGCTGCTTCATGATAATGCCCCAGCTCGCAGCAGATTTCCGAACACCCTTCCCCTGCAATCACCTTGGATGTATACTTGAGAAACAGCCTGTCATCGCCCACAAGTCTGGCTGCCTTTGCTGCTATGCAGCATGCCTCCACCATTTCCTCCGGACTTCTCTCTGCATCCGCAGCGGAAGCCTGAAAAAAGCCCGCCGCATCCAAAAAATCCTCCGCATCCCCCGCCAGATAAAGTTCAGTGGCATACATATGATGCAGTCTTTTCGATAACCGCAGACCCCTTTGGAGTTGTCCGGAAAATATCTTCAGATCGCGCTTTGCATGAGTATTTTGCGGCAGATGCGTAATCACAATATCACTGTCAAACACCACCGGTTCCAGACGTACCGTCTCATGTACAGGCTCAATCCAGACAAACTCCCGCTGTCTCTTAAACAGCTTGGGGCGGTACTCCTCATCAAAATTATACACCGTTCCATGCTGTAGCTGATTCCCATATTTCATCTGGACAATTTCAATCTCAGGCAGCATAAGCTCCTTCAGGGTACGAAGCTTCGCCTGATTTTCGGCATCCAAGACCTCATCCGCATCTGCGGCATAAATGTATTCCTTTGTCGCCTTGGAAAAAGAAAAATTTCGCGCCGCACTAAAATCGTTAATCCATGTGAAATCATAGATTTTATCCGTATAGCGGGCAGCGATTTCCTTCGTAGCATCCGTGGAGCCGGTATCAACAATAATTATTTCGTCCATCAGCTCCTTAACGCTGTCCAGACAACGCGCCAGAATTTTTTCTTCATTTTTTACAATCATACAGAGTGAGATAGTAACCATATGTACCTCATAATACCTTTGATAAGAATTCCTGCAATCTGGGGCTCTTAGGATTCGTGAAGAATTCCTGAGGAGTATTCTCCTCCATAATATTACCCTCATCCATGAAGAGCACCTTAGTTCCCACTTCTCTTGCAAAGCCCATCTCGTGGGTTACCACTACCATGGTCATACCACTGTCTGCCAGTTCCTTCATAACCTCCAGAACCTCGCCCACCATCTCGGGATCCAACGCTGAGGTAGGTTCATCAAAAAGCATCACTCTGGGATTCATGGCAAGGGAACGCACGATTGCAATTCTCTGCTTCTGTCCGCCGCTGAGCGAGCCGGGATAAGCATCTGCTTTTTCAGCAAGTCCCACACGGCTTAACAGCTTCAAGGCATTCTCCTTCGCCTGCTCAGCATTCATCAATTTCAGCTTTGTAGGTGCCAGAGTAATATTGTCCATAATGGTGAGATTATTGAAC
>CAYOHU010000220.1:0-2905 GCA_964403845.1 uncultured Acetatifactor sp. | reverse complement strand
TGACAATACTCATAATTCCCGTTACACTTGGAACAATAACGGAATTCCAGACTCGGATCACTTTCTTCTGTTCTGCCGCAGATTGCACATTTATGTCTGGTTATAGCTGCACTCTTCTTCACTTCACTCTTAAATTCTGCTCTCCGTTTCATCTGCTTAGGGCTCATGCGGAATAAATTTCTGGTGGTCAGATAGAAGACACCGAAGTTAATCAATGCCGCTGCAACTACAAATTTGACAGCCAATACTCCGGTAAGCAAATCGTACACCAGCACTATCAGATCCAGTATCGCCATCCATTTCATCTTAACCGGAATTATCATCATAAACAATACCTGTACATCCGGATAAGTCGCCGCAAATGCAAGGAAAATGGACAAGTTAATATAAACGGTGCTGAAGCTTCGCGTGCTGATAAAAAACTCTACCGTTGCAGGACTGACTCCTAATAAATATACGCATCCCAAGTACAGGAAGGCTGCCAGTATGGTAATGAAAACACCTGCAAACAAATATAAATTATATCGGTACACTCCCCATGTTCGCTCCAAGGCAGTTCCGAGATTATAATAAAAATGCAGCATAATTGCTACAAACAAAAAATCAAACGGATTCGAAAGCGATAATGTGGAGGGCGGTATCAGGAGCCAGCTCACCAGCCTCCATACCTCTCCATGAAGTATTCTGTAGGGATCCAAGGTAAGGAAATATATAAAACTGGGATTGAGGAGCTGTATTACATATCCTGTGATATAGCATATAATCAAAACCAATGTTACATTCGGTATCGCATACTTTCCGAATTTTTTCTCAAATTTACTCATTTTCATAATTGTCCTATCTCCATAAGCCTGTCATTTTCAAATGCATATACGAATATATTCTAACATTCCCCTCCTCATAAGTAAACCAAACAAATCTGATTTTAGATTTTTTTTATGATATTTTAACCTTTTACTTCGTTGCATTTTGTCGATATGTGTCGTATAATACCTTCGTATGTCGTTTTGGTAACTACATATATTTAACGTTTTTCTCGTCAGGAAGGATGTACCCAATATTATGAATTCATTGAACAAACAAGCCACGCTTGGTATTGATATCGGTTCCACTACCGTAAAGATTGCTATTCTGGATGAGGCACATAATCTTATGTTTTCTGATTATGAGCGTCATTATGCCAACATTAAGGAGACCCTTGCCGGTCTCCTTCAAAAAGCGTATGACAAGCTCGGAAACCTCTCGCTTCATCCCATGATAACCGGCTCCGGTGGTCTGACCTTAGCGAATCATCTGGGTGTTCCTTTTACCCAGGAGGTTATTGCGGTAGCTACCTCCTTAAAGGAACTGGCTCCCAAGACTGATGTTGCCATTGAGCTTGGCGGTGAGGATGCCAAAATCATCTATTTTGAAGGCGGTAATGTAGAACAGCGTATGAACGGTATCTGTGCAGGCGGTACCGGCTCCTTCATTGACCAGATGGCGTCCCTTTTACAGACGGATGCCACCGGTCTAAATGAGTATGCCAAAAGCTACCAATCCCTCTATACTATTGCCGCACGCTGCGGTGTATTTGCCAAATCGGATATTCAGCCCTTGATCAATGACGGGGCTACCAAAGAGGATTTGTCTGCCTCCATCTTTCAGGCGGTTGTAAATCAGACCATCAGCGGACTTGCCTGCGGAAAACCCATCCGTGGTCATGTTGCCTTTTTAGGCGGTCCCCTGCACTTTTTATCCGAGCTTAAGACTGCATTTATCCGCACACTGAAGCTGGATGAGGAACATATCATCGATTTGGACAACTCCCATCTCTTTGCGGCAATCGGCTCTGCCCTGAATGCCGGAGGAGATGTCACTTATACAATGGAGGAAATGGTTAATAAGCTCTCCTCTGATATCAAAATGGAATTCGAAGTAGAACGTATGGAGCCTTTGTTCGCAGATCAGGCTTCTTATGATGCATTCAAAGAACGTCACAGCAAACATCATGTAACCACCGCTTCCCTTGCCGGCTATCAGGGTAATGCCTATCTTGGTATTGACGCAGGCTCCACCACTACCAAAATTGCGTTGGTGGGTGAGGACGGCTCCCTGCTTTACTCCTTCTACAGCAGTAATGACGGAAGCCCCTTAAAAACCGCAATCCGCTCTCTGAAGGAGATTTATTCTCTTCTACCTGAGGGTGTTAAGATTGTGCGCTCCTGTTCCACCGGCTATGGTGAAGCCCTGATGAAAGCTGCTTTCCTTTTAGATGACGGGGAGGTAGAAACAGTCGCACACTACTATGCCGCTGCTTTCTTTAATCCGGAGGTTGACTGCATTCTGGATATCGGCGGTCAGGATATGAAATGTATCAAAATCAAGAATCAAACCGTAGACAGTGTTCAGTTGAATGAGGCATGCTCCTCCGGTTGCGGTTCCTTTATCGAAACCTTTGCCAAATCCCTGAATTACAGTGTACAGGACTTTGCGCAGACAGCATTGTTTGCAGAGCATCCCATTGATTTGGGTACACGCTGTACCGTATTCATGAACTCCAAGGTAAAGCAGGCGCAAAAGGAAGGTGCAAGCGTTTCCGACATCTCTGCCGGTCTGGCTTACTCTGTTATTAAAAATGCACTGTTTAAGGTTATAAAAGTATCCGATGCTTCCGAGCTAGGCAAAAATATTGTGGTTCAGGGCGGTACCTTCTATAACGACGCTGTCCTGCGAAGCTTCGAGAAAATCGCCAATTGTGAAGCAATCCGTCCCGATATTGCCGGAATCATGGGTGCCTTTGGTGCTGCCCTAATTGCCAGAGAGCATTACGAAACCGGTTATGAAACCTCCATGCTCTCATATGAGAAGCTTTGCTCTCTGCAGTTTGAAACCAGCATGGCAAAATGTAAGGGCTGTACCAAAA
>CAYOHU010000219.1:0-2909 GCA_964403845.1 uncultured Acetatifactor sp. | reverse complement strand
TATTCAGCTTCTCCTTATATTTCATAATAAACTGTGCAAAGAATAAAATCAATAAAATTTTAGCAGTTTCTGATGGTTGAAATTTCAAACTGCCGATTTGAAGCCAGCGTTGTGCTCCGCCTGATTCATCTCCCGCATAGATGACCAAAATCAGGAGTACTAAATTTCCAATATACATTAATCGGTGCAGCTTCAAATACACGGAATAATTAAAAAAAGAAAGTCCTATCATGATAATTGTGCCGGCAATCACTCCAAACAATTGTTTTGTCTGGAGCGATTCCTCTGCACTGCCAATGGTCATAACACCGATACCTGCCAACGCAAGTACCATAATTATCAATTTAAAATCATAATCACGCAACCTGTAACTTTTGAACATACTTTCCTCTCTGCTATCTCTATACGGTATATCAGCTATGCCTGCTTGTGCAGGTCTAAAATCGGGATATTGGCATACAGAATCGGCGTTTTGCTGCGACCTGCTTTATTTCCCTTTGCATTTATCTGAATGTCCATGTTTGCCGTATCTATCTTCATGTATTTTGAAATTACTTTTGTTATGTCAGCTTTAATCAGCTCCATCATTTCAGGGGAACAATTCACACGATCGGATATCAGCAAAATTTTCAGTCTGTCCTTCGCAACCTGGCAGGAGCTTTTCCTTCGGAAAAAATGTTTCATACCAAAACCTCCTTATGCCTTGTGAAAAATACCGGTTACTCTTGTCCAGAATGAAATTCCACGCTCTAAATTCAGAAAAGGAATCTCTTTTCCCTGAATCCTATGTACAACATTCGCATAAGCCTGTCCGGCCGGAGTATCATTACCGACCAAAGGCTCCCCCTGATTAGTAGAAATCACTACATTTTCATCATCCGGAATCACACCGATCAGCGGAATTGCAAGAATATCTACTACATCTGCCGCCGACATCATGTCTCCTCTTTTTACCATGTCTGTTCGCAACCGATTAATAATCAGATCCATTTGTTTAAAGCCATTGGCTTCCAGTAAACCTATGATACGATCTGCATCACGTATTGCTGACACCTCCGGTGTTGTCACCACCAATGCCCTGTCTGCACCTGCAATTGCATTCTGAAAGCCCTGCTCGATTCCTGCAGGACAATCCAGAATAATATAATCAAATTCTTCCTTCAGATGTTCTATCACCTTAATCATCTGCCCCGGAGATACTGCCGATTTATCTTTTGTTTGTGCTGAAGGCATCAGGTACAGCCCGGGATGACGTTTATCACGAATCAACGCCTGTTTTACACGGCAATTGCCCTCCACGACATCCACAAGATTGTAAACGATTCGATTTTCCAGTCCCATTACAACATCCAGATTTCTCAGACCGATATCGGTGTCAATGAGACACACCTTTTTCCCCAGCTTAGCCAGACCCGTTCCCACATTTGCAGATGTGGTGGTCTTACCCACACCGCCTTTTCCTGAAGTGACGACAATAACTTCGGACGCTTTTGCATCCGCGGAAAAATGCTTTTCCATGTTTGATTCCTCCAATTCTTACTTTGTCGTCCCCGGATTCAGTATTTAAACAAAAGAATCCAGTAATTCTTTGGTAAGTGGTTCCATTATAATCTTATCGTTCTTTATATAAGCTATTTTCGGTTGTACCTTCGGGCGAATTCCCCATTTTGACTGTTTGGTATTGGTTTTATATTTGAAATCGCCGATTTTTAATCTTTCCGGCTCCATTTCAAGCGCAACAACATAGGCACTGTTCTCTCCGGCTCCGCCGGCGTAGGCCTCCCCATATAGTCCTCCCAGCACAATAATATTCTTAGAAGAAATCACTGCACTTCCCGGATATATATCACCCAGGATCACAATGCTGTTCTCTGTCTCCAACACTTCCTTATTCTTCAGACTTCCCTTATAAAATTGTCCTTCGTCTCCGGCGGAAAGCTTTTTCTCCATGTGTTGAAGAGCCTTTATAAAATTCTTATTCGTCGCCTCATCATGACCGACAATACAAAGGATCCGAATATTACTGTTTTTCCTGATGGCATCCAGTATACGTATCTCCTCAGTCTCTGTAAGAGATTTTCCTTCCAGGGACAATGCCATACTGGCATTCCCAAAGAAATTTCTTGCCTCTGAAAATTTGAATGAAATTTCTTCAAGAATCTCCTCAAAGGATGCATCTTCATTTAACAATAATGTAATTCCGTTTTGAAAGCTTTTAATCAATACTGCATCCTGCATTTCTCAATCCTCTTCTTCTTTTTATTTCAGACGTAACTATTCAGCACCCCATTCGCAAAAACGTGCTTTCAGCACTTTCCTTTTGCTCATGTGGTTACTTTCAGATTATCCATACCCTCAAAGTAGTGGTTAAAATATTACATTTCATTCGAAATACCACCATCCGGCGTATCCGCGGTACCTGTAATGATTTCTTCCTCTTCTGCCAGACCATAATGATATTTAATAATGTCTCTTGTAACCTGTGCAGCATAATCAGAAGAATATCCAAACGGGATACGGGTTGCAACAGCAATCTCCGGTGTCTCATAAGGTGCATAGCAAATAAACAATGCATGGTTGGGACGAGAGGCTATCTGCTCCGCCGTACCGGTTTTTCCCGCTACATTTACCGCAAGATCACTGAAATAGCTTTTATTCTGTACCACCTGTCTCATACCGGAATGAATCGCATTCCAATAGGACTCCGGCATTTCGATAGTATTGCGCACATCAGGAGTATTTTCCTCCAAAACAGTGCCGTCAGAATCCGTAACCTTATCAATCAAAGTCAGATTATAACAGGTTCCTCCGTTTGCAATGGTAGCTGTATATCTGGCAAGACCTACCGTAGTATAACTGTTACTGCCCTGACCGATTGCAGAACGCACCGGATCTAAATCAGATACTGT
>CAYOHU010000218.1:0-2925 GCA_964403845.1 uncultured Acetatifactor sp. | reverse complement strand
ATCATCAGCATATTGGATTTCTCGATTTCAATCTCATCCATGGTTCCTGTTGCAACACGCTTATAATGATTATAAACCGCAACAGCAATTGCCTTTTTGGCATGCTCCTGTCCCACCACATACTCATCCAAGCTCGCCTTAATCTTGTGCGGTGCAGGAATATTCTTAATGTCCAGCTCAGGCTTCGCTTTTGGGGAATTCTTTCTCGCCTTAACCTTCTGCCTGCCGGGAATAACGCCGTCACCTTGCAAATCTCCGATATTTACAAAGCTGATTTTGGGAAAACCGTTTTGCTTGCCAAACTGCTCCAGGTCACTTTGTAAATTGGGATTGTTCAGCACGCCCTGATAGTCAAACTGACCTACAGTCTCCATCGTCTTGTGCATACAGTCATTACAGATACAAATATTGTTGGGAAGCTTAAACATCTTCCCTGTTTTGCTCTCCGTCCTGCGGCAGATAAAGCATACATCCTCATACTCGTTATTATCACCATTATCTGCATTTGCAGTTGTGGAAGCATCCTTATTCTCATTATCTAAATCTGACATGTTCTTCTCCTTGATTAAGCTTGTTCCTTCATACATGTCCATTCTACAAAAGAATGCCGAAATGTACAAGTGAAGTTTTTATAAATAAAGAGCTTACGCTAAGCAGATAACGTAAGCTCCTTGTTATGAAGTCTATGATTTCAATTTTTATTGGGCGCCGGGTCTGGTCCCCAGTGTAATCTCATACTCATGCTCCACATACTGACCGTTCACCAGACGCATAACTGTTATTTTTGCGGTATCTCCTGCTGCAAAATATTGCAGGATTCCCTGAAGATCCTCCGCTGTGGTTATCTTCTCCCCGTCAAATCTGGTAATAATGTCCCCGGGAACAATACCTGCTGCCTTAGCTGCGGAATCCTTCTCCACCTCATAAACATAGATACCAACGGGCATATTGAACATCTGGGCTTCCTGACTGGTCACCACCTGCAGCTTAATGCCAATATAGCCGCGTTCCGCTTCTTCTACTTCTTCCCTTGTGTGACGTTCCATCAACTCTGCAATAATGGGACTTGCGGAAGAGATTGGAATTGCATAACCCATCCCTTCAACTATATCGCCACCGATTTTGTTGGAATTGATACCCACAACCTCACCCTTGACATTTAACAGGGCGCCGCCTGAATTGCCGGGGTTTATAGCAGCATTGGTCTGAATAAAGGTTCCGGTAGAGCCGTCACTCAAGGTCATTTCACGATCCAGCGCGCTGACAATGCCATTCGTAACAGACTGACCATAGCCCAACGCATTTCCGATTGCAATTACAGGTTCACCCAGTCTCAGCTCATCACTGTCGCCCAGAGTAGCAATTGCGATTGCATTTCGGGTTTCTTCACCAACGCTTTCCAGAGAAACTGCGATAATTGCCAGATCCATATCCGCATCCGTACCCTTCACCTTGGCTTCTGCGGTACTTCCGTCAATAAAGGTAACCTCCAGTGTGGTGGCATTCTCTATGACATGATAGTTGGATACAATCAAAAGCTCTGTATCTCTCTCCGCAACGATAATACCGGATCCGCTGGCAGTCTGCTCCTGTGTATAGGTCTGTCCCCAGAATCTTCCTGTCTCTGTATAATTATTGATAATGGAAACCATGGCGGGCATTACCTCTTCCACCATATCAGAAACATCGGACTGTACTACTGTAATATGCTTCGCATTGGTGAACTGAATACCGGATTGTTCCTTATCTTCCGCTATATTTTTACTGTCCTCTTCCACAGCTGTGCCTTCTTTGCTTGTCTGCTGTATCAGGTGAAAGCCCTGCTGTACAGCATAGAAACCGAAACCGGCAAACAGTCCGAAAAAGAGTCCCAGGCAAATACTGATTAAGAACCTGCGGAGCAAGCCACCGCCCTTACCGGGCTTGCGCTGCTTCACCTCTGTAAACGCACCGGTCTCACCGGGCTGATAAGTGGTGTAACCCGCATCGTTACCATTCGTATTATTCTCATACATAAAAACTACCTCTTTTCTAAGGATGATTTCCTTTCTTTATCTTTTGTGCTTAGTATATCTGCAATTTGTGTCCGAATTGTGATAAAACTATAAAACACTTGTGAAAATTTACTTCCAATATTCTTTATTATCTGTCAGCCAAAGAACCATTTTTTTCGGCAGCCTCCTATAGCCCTTTCCAAGCAGATACCCTGCATACTTGCAGGCACATTGCATATAAAAGGCAGGAAGCCTGTACAGCATATGATTCTCTTTCAGATATTTTGAGGTAGTCTTAACCAGCTTTCTTCCTTCAGCCTCGGAGGGCACACCGTCAAAAATGTCCGGATGCTCTGCCTGGGACACACCCAAATCAAAATTACGGCGAAGCTGCTGCATATTTGAATAATTATGGGAATGATAAACCATCGCCTCCGACTCGTAGGCAATCCTGTATCCGTTTCGGATTACCTTGGACGCATAAATCATATCCTCATTGAAAATCGCACGTCTGACAAAGCCTCCCAGCTTGTCGTAAATATCCCGGCGATATGCCGCGCACACATTGGAACAGAAGAAGGTCTTTATACCTAATTCTGCCAAATTCTCCTCAGACTTTATTCGCGATGCTTCAGGATAATTAAAGCTTCTGGAAAGACGCTCCTCCGGGCTGCAATCTGCTTTGGGAAGCTGTCTTGCATAAGCTGCCGCCACATTCCCCTTCAGATTTGCCACAAGCTTCTCCAAAAGCCATTCATCCGCCGGCATTGCATCCTGAGTCATCATTACAAAAATATCCGCATCTGATCTGCTTACCGCCATATGTCTGGTTTTTCCATGATCAAATTCCCTTTTGGAGAGATGGAATACCTTCACATTCCGATATCTGTCGGGAAAATTTCTCCCATAAACCAGCTGATCAAAATATTTC
>CAYOHU010000217.1:0-2961 GCA_964403845.1 uncultured Acetatifactor sp. | reverse complement strand
CAGCACCACTTAGTATACATGGAAGTTTCTTGTAATGCAACACTTTTTTTTAATAAATTGTATTTTTTTTAGAACAATTTAGGTTTCATCACAAACTTCCATGTAACTAATTCTTTTCATTGATTCTCCTGTAACTATTCAACACCCCATTCGCCAAATCGCGCTTTTGGCAACTCACTTTTGCTCATGTGGTTACTTCGCTAAGCTGTTATCTGTTGACGTAATTCTTATTTACATACTCCTCGATATCGTTTCGTTCTTCAAACATTCGACAGCCTATGATGTATTCTCCGTCATTGTCGGTAACACGGATAACACATCCGTGCAGAACAGATGCCGATTCCAGATCAAACCTACTAATGCTTAAGGTTATGTTGCTCTCCTTCGCATCCTTCAGAGCCGTATCGTGTGAAGCAAAGGCAAAGCCGCTTGCACTGATATTGACCATTCTGCCTTCCGCAGTTACATTCTCCGCATCCAGAGTGATGGTACAAGGGTTACTAATCGGCATTCTTGGATATTTTCTTCGATTGAGCACTCGAGGATTTCCTTCAAGCCGGATACGGATTCTGCCTTTTGTATCGTAACTGATTTTAATATCATCCCAGTGGTACATTTCATTATGTACTACTACAGATAAGATATAATTCTCCTTTACGGATAATTCATAGTTTTCCTTTGACTCTATTATTATGGTATCGCCTGTTTTCTCCGTTACAATTCCGCAATATTCCCCTTTTGCACCCTTAGCAGCTTTTGTCAAGGTTACGTACATCCCCGTCTCAATATCCTTAACGCCCATAAATCCGCCTTGACCAAGTTCTTCAACCAATTTGCCCACAACGTTTTCTATTTCCGCAACGCTGGAGGCTGTTTCTTCGTATTTGCTTCTCATGACCTTCGTATTCTCATCGGCCTCAACAATATTATCGGTCATGGACTGCATCACCTCTGTAACCTGCTGCATATTGTCAACCATATTACGGTTTGACTTTTCAACTTCCTGCATCGCTTCATCCACAACCTGAACATTGGCTCCCAATTTAATGGAATCCTGCGTAATATTGTTTACGCTCTCATTAACTCTCACTATCTTATCAAGCGTTATATTGATCAGCTCAAGCGTCTTGGAAATGGAATCCGTCATCTTGTCAGAGGTTTCTTCCAGATGAGCCAGTGCCCCCATAATGCTGGTAGAAGAATCCTTCGTTCCCGTACTGAGGTTTCGGATCTCTTCAGCAACCACTGCAAAACCTTTTCCCGCCTCGCCGGCTCTTGCCGCTTCTATGGAAGCATTCAATGCCAATAGGTTGGTCTGACTGGAAATCTGTTCAATGGTACCGGTCTCATTTTTGACCATATTAAATTCATTCTTAAACTCTTTCAGGATCTTTTCCACTTCCCCTGACAGCTCTGCCATTTCATTGGTGGATTTAACTACCGTTTCAAGCTGCATGGAGCTTTCCTTCGCATTGGTCACCGACTGCTGCATAAGACCAACAATTTCCTGTATCAAGGACGCTGCATTTTCTACCTGTGTATTAATGGTACGAGTCATCTCAAGAGAAGAATTTGTCTTTTCTCTTAAAACATCGTTATTTGATGTCAATTGCACCATGCTGTCCACAACACAGTCTGCGCTCTGCATGTTTTCCTCCGCCAGCTCTCTTACAACAGTCACTCCGTCAACCACGGAATTGCTGGCAACCTTTACGGTTTCAATTGTATGAACCACTTTGTCCAAATTTCCTTCGACAGATTCGAGCAATGCTTTTTCAGATTTCATAAGATAATCCAATGCAAGCATATAACTAAAATAGCAAAGAATTGTACATGCAAGCTGAACCTCGAAATCCGGCATTGTCCTTGCAGTCTGTCTGTCGTTTACCAAGACATAGACCAGATTCGCAATCAAAATAAGTATATTGGCTACTTCTATTCTTAATAACAGTGCTTTATTTTTGTATAGAATCATCATGCCCGCTACAGGAAATACATACGAAAATGTAATTGCAGTCTCAGCGGTAAACAATACATAGGTAAAAAATATTCCATAACCAAAGGCTATAACATCTCTGAAAACCCGTGTCTGCATTCCCCCTATTTTCAGTGTGATAATACCTATCAGAACAGGAATCCAGGCAAGCACAAGAAATACCACATAAAAATCCATGGTTTTCTTATTGCCCTGCACTTCTATTGCATACGCAATCGATAGTATCGAATTAATGATAATCCATACTATCAGCACCAGCTTATTGGCAAGCTTATTAAATTCCTTCTCATCGTACCCCATAGTGATTCTCCTCTCTTGTCCACCATATAAGTAAGGTCTTTGTGCCCTTTTCTATATTCTATTATATACGGATTTTGACAAAATTCAATATAATTTGACGACTTAACGCAAGCATATCCTTCGGCAGAATCTTACTCATTGCAAACTTGCAACTGATAGTGTATATTGATTAGGAAATAAGTACATCATTACAAATTCTTATAACTATTCAGCACCCCATTTGCAAAAACGTGCTTTCAGCACTTTCCTTTTGCTCATGTGGTTACTTCGCCACATAAATCTGTAAATACACTTCTGCTCATGCAAGCATGGCAGCCGCATATTCACAGATTTGCGTGGCTCTGAATAGTTACAAATTCTTTACATAATAACAGGTGATTGTGAAACATGAATTTCCATAATTTTAATGTTTCGCAATTACCTAATATAAGAAAATAATACGAGGAAAAAAAAATGTGGATTGCTGATAATTGGAAGGACTACGAGGTATTGGATACTGCAAATGGTGAAAAGCTGGAACGCTGGGGGGAGTATATTCTGGTTCGTCCCGACCCTCAGGTAATCTGGAAAACACCACACAACCATAAAGGCTGGAAGCAAAAGAACGGTCATTATCACAGAAGTACAAAAGGCGGCGGAGAATGGGAATTCTTTCAGTTGCCCGA
>CAYOHU010000216.1:0-2968 GCA_964403845.1 uncultured Acetatifactor sp. | reverse complement strand
GGGAGTATGTCCTGAAACCAAATGGGTGGAGGGCAGTAATTATGTGGATATAAACTTTGTCATTGACGAGCGCACCGGCCGTATTATTATGATGGGTGCTCTTGACAATCTGGTAAAGGGTGCGGCAGGTCAGGCAGTACAGAATATGAATCTGCTTTTTGGCTTAGATGAGAGCGAGGGGTTAAATCTGGTTCCCTGCTTCCCGTAACAGTGCAAAAAGAATATCTGCGATGCCAAGGCACGGCATCTTGGAAATTCTGTATTTTGCACAGAAGAATGTCTAGCGGTATTCTTCATAGGAGGATATGAATTGATGAACAGCAAAACATACATTGTAAGGACGATGACAATTGAAGATTATGAAGGTCTGCATGACCTGTGGATGACCATACATGGCTTCGGAATCAGAAGTATTGATGACTCTAAAGAGGGAGTAGAGCAGTTCCTTAGAAGGAATCCTACCACCAGTGTAGTGGCTGTGGCGGAGGATGGCTCTGTTGTAGGCGGTATTTTGTGCGGTCATGACGGCAGACGAGGATGCTTATATCATGTGTGCGTGAGAGAGGATTACAGACGTCTGGGTATCGGCAAGGCGATGGTAGTGCGTTGTATGAACGCACTGAAGGCAGAGCATATCAACAAGGTTAGTCTGATTGCATTCACACAGAATGATGTGGGTAACGCATTTTGGAATTGCATCGGCTGGACCAAAAGAGAAGATTTGAACTACTACGATTTTACGTTGAATGAGGCGAATATTACAGCCTTCAATAAGTAAAGGTGTTGAGACAGAGAGTTGTGATATGTGAAGCCAAAAATCCTTGGAAAATAAGGGAAAACTCGACTAAATACGGAGGATGAACATGAAACAGATAGAAGGCGGCGTAACAGCAGCAAATGGTTTTGAAGCAGCAGGTGTGGAAGCTGCTATTAAATATCAGAACAGAAAAGATATGGCAATGATTTACAGTACCGTTCCCTGCAGGGTTGCGGGTACTTTTACCACCAATGTGGTAAAGGCGGCTCCCGTGCTTTGGGACAAGAACCTGGTGGAGACAGCACCCTTTGTGCAGGCAGTGGTAGTGAACTCCGGTATTGCAAACGCTTGTACCGGTGCGCAGGGGCTTGACTGCTGTCGGGCGGAGGCAAAATGCGCAGGAAAATTATTGGGTATTCCCGAGAATGCGGTGCTGGTGGCATCTACCGGTGTTATCGGTATGCAGCTTCCTGTGGATAGAATCTGTGCAGGAATTGAGAAGCTGGCAGCGGCAAAGCAGCCGACCTTGGAAGCGGGACTGGATGCAGCGAAAGCAATTATGACCACCGATACTGTATATAAACAGATTGCGGTAGAAGTGGAAATCGGAGGGAAGACTGTTACAATCGGCGGTATGTGCAAGGGCTCCGGAATGATTCACCCTAATATGTGCACCATGCTTGGCTTCGTGACCACCGATGCCAATATTTCCAAAGAAATGCTTCAGAAATGTGTCAGCGCAGATGTAACGGATTCCTTCAATATGATCTCTGTGGATGGAGATACCTCTACCAACGATACGCTGCTTGTGATGGCAAACGGTCTTGCCGGAAATGAAGAGATTACAGCAGAAGGAGCAGATTATGATGCATTCTGTGAAGCACTTCATTTTATTACAAGCTATCTTGCCAAAAAAATGGCAGGTGATGGTGAAGGGGCAACTGCATTATTTGAATGCAAGGTGGTAAATGCAGATACCAAAGAGAATGCGAGAACCCTGGCAAAATCAGTGATTTGCTCTTCCCTGACCAAGGCTGCAATTTTTGGTCATGATGCAAACTGGGGACGGATTCTCTGCGCTCTTGGCTATTCCGGAGCAAAGTTTGATCCGGAAAATGTAGATCTTTATTTTCAGAGTGTAAGTGGCAAAATTCATATATTCGGCAACGGTGTGGCTTGCGATTACAGTGAGGAGGAGGCAACGAAGATTTTATCCGATCCGGAAGTGACCGCACTGGTGGATATGCATATGGGCGATGCAGAAGCAACCGCCTGGGGATGCGATTTGAGCTACGATTATGTAAAGATTAATGCGGATTACCGTTCTTAAAAGGGAGAGCATCCGATAGAAACAGAATGATTCATTTACGAAAAAAAGACGAGGTGTAATATGGAAAAGGATATGGAACAATTACTCAAAAAAGCAGAGGTACTCATCGAAGCCCTTCCTTATATTCAGCAGTTCAATCGAAAGATTATTGTTGTGAAGTACGGCGGCAGTGCCATGAGCAATGAGGAGCTGCAGAAGAATGTTATCAAGGATGTAACCCTTTTAAAGCTGGTTGGCTTTAAACCCATCATCGTACACGGCGGCGGTAAGGCCATCAGCAAATGGGTGGAAAAAACCGGCAAAAAGGCAGAGTTTGTGAACGGCTTGCGCGTGACAGACGCAGAGACCATGGAAATTGCAGAAATGGTACTTTCCAAGGTAAACAAGGACCTTGTGCGTATGGTGGAAGAGCTGGGTGTCAAGGCGGTAGGTATCAGCGGTAAAGACGGTGCAATGCTTCGTGTGGACAAGAAGCTGGCGGACGGTCAGGACATCGGATTTGTAGGGGATGTGAAGCAGGTTGATCCCAAGGTAATCTACGATTTGCTGGAGAATGACTTCCTGCCCATTATTGCGCCGATTGGTCTGGATGACAATTATGAGACCTACAATATCAATGCAGATGATGCAGCCTGCGCCATTGCAAAAGCAGTTGGTGCGGATAAGCTGGTGTTCCTTACGGATGTGGAAGGTCTGTATCGGGATTTTAATGACAAATCTTCCTTTATTTCCCGTCTGACCGATAAGGAGGCGGACGCCTTGATTCACGGTGGAATGATTGGCGGCGGCATGCTGCCGAAGCTGAGCAATTGTACTTCTGCCATTCAGAATGGCGTAAACAAGGTTCATATTCTGGATGGAAGAATCCCTCACTGTCTGCT